>JAUXBJ010000241.1 GCA_030619425.1 bacterium | reverse complement strand
TATTGCGCACCGTTTCACGACCGATCGAACCCTTGCGCGTTGATGCACCGATCACAGCCACCGAGCGAGGTTTAAAAATGGCGTCCAGTTGTTGTCTCATATTCCCTGTAATCCCTTGGTATGTTCGCGGCTTGTGTCCGTCGGCAGACCGACGAGACGATAACTCAGTTCCATTCTTATCGACCCATAACAGGCTGAATGAACCAGCTTCGGCCAAAAAGTCAAGCGAAACTTCCGGCGACTCACCGGTCCCTACTCGAGAATGGTCGTCACTCATGGTCTATGTCGACCCACACTTGCCATTATCACGTTTGACATGCAACCCAACCCACCGATGGCGGGACCGGTCTCATGATTAACCGAACCCGATGCAAAAAAAATGACCCACCAAGTCCTGTGACCGGGCGGGTCAAATCTAAGCGCATCCCGAGGCGTCGCGGCAACCATTGGCCGTCGGCCACATGCAGGAGTGCTACTTCTTCTTTGTCTTCTTCTTCTTCTTCGGCGCAACTTCCTTAAGCGTCGCCTGAGCTGCGGCCAGTCTGGCGATGGGAACGCGATAGGGCGAACAAGATACATAGTCGAGGCCTACTCGATGGCAGAATTCAATCGAGTCGGGATCTCCACCGTGCTCGCCGCAGATGCCCACTTTCAGGCCCGGGTTGGCCGCCACGCCTTTGTCCCGTCCCATCTGCACCAATTGCCCAATACCATCCTGATCTATGGTGACAAACGGATCACTCGGGAGGATACCTGTTTCCACATAATGGCCCAGGAATTTCCCAGCATCGTCACGCGAGAAGCCCATGGTCATTTGGGTCAGATCGTTGGTTCCAAAACTGAAGAAATCCGCTTCACGTGCGATCTCATCGGCCGTCAGGGCGGCCCGAGGGATTTCGATCATGGTGCCGATCAGGTAGTCAAGCTGCTTGACCTTGCGCTTGGCAATGACCTGGTTGGCGATTCGCTGAGCGATCTCTTTCTGATGTTTGAATTCATTAACATGACCGATCAACGGAATCATTATCTCCGGCTGGACCTTCTTCTTGTCTTTGGCCAGGGCACAAGCTGCCTCGATAATGGCGCGCACCTGCATCTCCGTTATCTCCGGATACATGATGCCGAGACGGCAACCCCGATGGCCGAGCATGGGATTAACCTCGGTAAGTTCATCAATACGTTGAATGATCTTCTCCAACGCCTGCAGCTTCTCTTCGTACTCTTCGTCCTTCTTGTCCAACGTCTCGATTTTGCCCTGAATTTCATCCTTACGCGGGAGGAACTCATGCAGCGGCGGGTCAAGGGTGCGAATTGTGACCGGCATGCCACCGAGCACATTGAACATCTTCTGGAAATCCTTCTTCTGCATCGGCAGCAGCTTCTCCAAAGCCGCCTGACGCTCCTCTACCGAGTCGGCAAGAATCATCTCCTGCACAATCGGGATCCTATCCTCGGCGAAGAACATGTGCTCGGTCCGGCAAAGGCCGATACCCTCAGCACCGAACTTGACAGCCTGCATAGCGTCGCGCGGCGTATCGGCGTTGGTGCACACCTTCAGTCGGCGCACTTCATCGGCCCACCCCATGTACTCATTAAACTCACCGGACAACTCCGGCTCAATGGTAGGAACGTCACCGAGAATAATATGGCCGGTCGAACCATTGAGCGTGATTACTTCACCCTCTTTGATAATCAGTTTACCGATCTGAAACTGCTTCTTGGCGGCATTGACCCGAATGGCATCAGCCCCGGACACACAACACTTACCCATACCCCGCGCTACCACGGCGGCATGCGAAGTCATCCCACCGCGCGCCGTCAGAATACCGACAGCTGCGTTCATACCCTCGATGTCGTCGGGATTGGTCTCTTCGCGAACAAGAATAGCTGGTTTCTTCCCCTTGAGTTTGACAACAGCCTCGGCTGTGAAGTACACCTTTCCCGAAGCCGCCCCCGGCGAAGCAGGAAGACCGCTGGCGATCACATCGAACTTGGCTTTGGGATCGATACTGGGGTGCAACAACTGGTCGAGTTGCTGCGGGTCGATCCTGAGTAGCGCCTCTTCCTTGGTGATCAGCTTTTCCTTGACCATGTCGACTGCGATTTTGATCGCCGCCTGCACCGTGCGCTTACCCGTCCGCGTCTGGAGCATATAGAGCTTCTTGTTTTCGATAGTAAACTCGAAATCCTGCACGTCGCGATAATGCTTCTCCAGGCGGGTGGTGATGGTCTTCAATTGCTTGAATACGTCGGGCATCTCGCTGGCCAGTCGGCTGATCGGTTGCGGCGTACGAATCCCGGCCACGACATCCTCACCCTGGGCATTCAGGAGATATTCACCATAGAACTCCTTGGCGCCGGTAGCCGGATTGCGAGTGAAACCGACACCGGTTCCGGAATCGTTACCCATGTTGCCGTAAACCATCGCCTGCACGTTGACCGCTGTCCCCAGATTACCCGGCAGGTTCTCGATACGACGGTAGGAAATGGCGCGCGGACTATTCCAACTACGAAACACGGCGTCGCGCGCCAGGCGCAATTGATCGTACGGATCCTGTGGAAACTCCTCGCCAGTCTTACGTTTGATAATCTGTTTGTACTTCTTGACGATAACCCTGAGATCGTTGACCTGCAAGGAACTGTCCTGCTTGATGCGTCGCTCTGTCTTGATCTTGGTGATAACTTGCTCAAAAACGTCTTTGTCGATACCCAGCACAACATTGCCGAACATGGAGATAAAACGGCGGTAGTTATCCAAAGCGAAACGCATGTTACCAGCCTTCGCAGCCAACCCTTCAACCGACTCCTCATTCAAACCGAGGTTCAACACCGTGTCCATCATTCCAGGCATTGAAAACTTCGAACCAGAGCGTACTGACACCAGAAGCGGATCGGTTGGATCTCCAAACTTCTTGCCGATCACCTTTTCGACCCTGGCCACATACTTTGGCAGGTCCTCGTCGATGGCTTTGGGCACTTCCAGCGAATGCTCGAAGTACAGTTTGCAGACTTCCGTGGTAATCGTAAACCCTGGGGGGACAGGGATTCCGGTGTTGGTCATCTCGGCCAAACCGGCGCCTTTCCCACCAAGCAGATCTCTCATCTCAGCGTTTCCTTCAGCCTTGCCGGCGCCGAAAAAATAATTGAACTTTCCCTTGGGGACCACCTTCGCCGGAGCCGTGCGGGCCTTCCGGGATTTCCTGGGGGCCGTCACTTTCTTGGCGGGTTTCTTCTTAGCCGCTGTCTTACTGGCGGCAGTAGCCTTTTTCTTGGACATAAAGACTCCCTTTTATCTGTCCACACATATTTTCATGGGCCAATGGTAGTCAATGTGAACCGCTCAGGCAACATAATAAAAGCGACTGGGAGAGCCGTCGACTTCCCAATCGCCATCAATTTAGTCCCCCCAAGCGTTTACATCGTAAAGAAGCGTTCGCCCTTGATGATTTTTTCCAGAATGCGAACCGTTTTCTCAACCGGCGCATGCATAATGTCGGCGGTGTTGAAGGTGGTCCGCACCACTTCACGGGGAGCCGTGAAATTGGAACGACCCTGACCACCACGAGCTTTTTTCTTGTGGGTCAGATTGTACTGCCTTTGGTATTCCTTGGCCTTCTCTTTGTGCATTTGGTAATACCTTCGTTGGTATTCGCGTCGAGCCTCTGCTGTTGACAGCTTCCCCTTACCAGCGAACTGCTTCGTACCCGAATCAGGTTTCTCACTGGAATCTGTGCTGGGCTTGGCCGGGGTGGTTTTTCTGCTCCGAGCCATTACCTACCTCACTTTCCATGTGTTCGAAGGAGACTACCCATTCTCCTTACGTTCACCACCAGTGGCGTTGGTTCCTCCAGCACTGACAATAGGAAAGATTTACCTGTATGTCAAGTGTTTTCTTTGAGAAAACGAAAAAAAGTTCAGCTTAAGGTATCACCTCCTAAGCAGTTACGACATCACTCATTTTCAATTCGCGTATCATGCGTAATTTCAATCACTTATACGGCTTTAATCTATAGGGCGTAATCCTCTGCCGCTCAACTGATTGGCGATGGCAGGCAAGTTCTTCGACATACACCCGTAGATTCCATAATAGTGCTATCTGTTATACGATTATATTCACAATAACGTTGAATATGATACGGCTTGTCAAGCTTTTTGTTGACTTGAAATCCGGACCAGAATTGCAGGGGGGAACCAAAAAAAACCCACCCCGCTTGAGGCGGGGTGGGATTCATCTGTTTTTCGATAGAGCACGTCTACTGAGTAGTTGCCGACCGCTGTTTCAGGTAAGTCACAATCTCATAGACGATATACCCAATCACGAACAACGTAAACGCCCAGAAAACGCCCGGGAACATGCCACTGTAGTGCTGGTTCGTCGAGTCGAAGGCGACACCACCCCAGTCAAACGTATCCTGCAGACGATTGATGAACAGCGAGATTCGCGCCATCACCGTGAACCCGAACGACGCACCGAAACCGATCAT
>JAUXBJ010000210.1 GCA_030619425.1 bacterium | reverse complement strand
TCGGCAGCACTCAGTGCTACGTTCGATGACGGCGGCACACAACTGGCCGGTGGACCGGTGGACGCCACTTTTGATGGTGTGAACACCGACATCGGTGGGGTGGTGATCACCATTCGCAAAAAGACAGCTCAGATCACGATCACCGGGACAGTGAAGGCTGCCGACGGCAGCGGAATCGGCGGAGCCAATGTTTCCGGCGGCGGCGCCGGCACTACCACCGACGGGGGCGGGAATTTCTCGCTGGGTCCGATCCAACATGAACTCGGCCAGCCGCTGACGATATCGGCTGGTGTCTCGCGAGCCGACGGCAGCATTGCCGGCGGCAACGCTACTGTCACGCCCACATCGGAAGCTGTCAGCACCAACATTACCATCGACCTGGGCGAGGACTCAGATGGTGAGGGTGATGAAGACATCGATGAGGACATCGATGACGTGGAAGATGACATTGACGGTGAGGTTGACTACGATGCCCTGTTGACAGAGTTCTCCATGCTCGTGGGCGAACTGGACGGCATCGCCGCCGATTTCAACAGCCTGGCTGATTTCTTCGATCAAGTTCTTCGCGAACTACTCGAGGAGGCTTGCAGCAGCAGTGACGTGTCCTATGCTCTGACAACAACCGCCAGTCTCGAGCAGTTGTACTCCCTCAGCCTCACGTCCCTGTACGGCGTGTACGGCGAAGTAATCGCGATGCAGGCGGCCGACCCCGCCAACCGCAGTTTGGGCAATGTTGAGTCGGAGTTTACCCGCTGCGTTAATCGGGAAGGGACTATCGAAGGTCGCCGCAGTGGCATGCTCAGCGCTTATGGTGTATACCAGTGCGATTCGGATCAGGCAAGCACCGAATCCGGCGACAAAGCCGATGACGAAGCCGACCCGGAGGATGTCGAAGGCGGTGTTGAAATATGCGGCGACGGCATCGACAACGATGGCGACGGTGAGATCGATGAATGCGACGCCGGATGTTGCGACAAGAACGTGCAGGTTACCGTCAGCGACTGCGGCTTTGCGGCTGATGATATCTTTCTTGTAGCCGTTGACGGCGGCGATGTCGGTGTGACACCCAAGGGCGCGGCCAATACCTACAATGTTGAGTTGTCGCCAGGTGATCACTCGATCACGGTGACCTGTCTCGACGACGGCGGCGATCCGCTGGGATCAGATATCGGCACTGCCTGTGTGACGGTGGTGGTGTTTGGCGAAGACCAGGCCATAGGCGGTGCCGAAATGGGCATAGCGTATGGCGGCTCTCAGACAATCATCTTCTATGTCTCGGAGGGACCGGCGTCGGCTAAGATATATCGCAAGTTTGATGGATCGTCGTTGCGCGGTCTGGAATAGCATCTGTTGCGCCTAAAGGCAGGACCGTAGCGGTCCTGCCTTTAAGAACAGTACTCGTAGGTTGCGCTTGATCGGGACATACAGCAACTCACCCAACGGTCACCGGCATACCCATAAGCGGCCAGATTACCGCCACAAAAACCGCCAGGACAACCACCAGGATGGCGCTGGCGGGGATGCCGGCCATGAAGAACTCCCCGCTGGTGAACTGTTTGCTTTCATAGGCGATGGCGTTGGGCGCCGCACCCACCAGAAGCAGGAACGGCATACCAGCTACCACCAACGATGAAAACAGCACCACCTCCGGCGCCACGCCAAGGTATGGCGCCACCACCAGCGCCACCGGCAGTGAAATGGCGATGGCAGCCACGTTCATGATCAGGTTTGTCATTATCAAAACGAAGATCGCGATACCCATGACGAACACGAACCAACCGGCGTTTTGAATCACTCCCACAAACTGAATGGCCAGCCAGGCAGCCGCGCCGGTATCCCAAAGACAGAAACCGATACTCATGGCGCCGCCGAATAACAGGATGATGTTCCAGGGGATTCGCTCCAGATCTTCGATCGTGAGCACTTTGAAAATGAAGAAGGCCAGCGTGGTCATCAGGATCACGGCGCTCTTGTGCAAGAACTGCAATTCCGGAACCACCGCCCGCAGGCCCAGCGTTACAATGGCCACGCCTACTATCACCAGCGTCATTTTTTCATTCTGAGTGATGGGGCCGAGGTTGTTGTTAAGGGTGGTGACTCGTTCCTTCAGTCCGGGGATCGTTTTATGCTCCGGTCGGTAAAGGACCATGAAAAACAACCACAAAAGAAAGGTCATGACAATCCCGATCGGCGCCATGTAATACGACAACTCGAAGAAACCGATATCACGCCCGATAATGCCGCTGAAAAACTCGATTGCCACGGCCCCACGAGCCGCACCAAGAAGGGTGATAATACTCCCGGCGCCGGCCACGAAGGCCATGCCGATGAACAACCCTTTACCGAAGCGTGTCGGGCGATTGTCTTCATCGTAGAGCGTGTAGATCGCCATCAAGAGCGGATAGATGGCGGCCGCCACCGCCGTGTGCGCCATTATGAGAGTCAGGCCCGAAGTCATGACGAAGCATCCAAGGTAGATGCGACTCGTTCGCTCCCCCACCAATAGCAGCATCTTGTACGCCATTCGTTTCGTCAATCCGGTCTGCGAAAAGGCCATGCCGATCACCACCGACCCGATAATAAACCACACCGATGGATCCATAAAGTCACCAAAGGCTATTTTGGCCGGGCGGATCAGGAACAATACCTGGATCACGCCGATAGCAATCGAGGTTACGCCGATCGGAATGACCTCAAAGACCCACCAGACGGCGGCCAGCAGAAACAGCCCCAGGGCTGCCTTGCCCTCGCTGCTGAGCACGAACTCCTTCCCTTCGGGGTCAACCGCGGCCGGCAATTCAGGGAGTGCATAGACAGCGCCAAAAAGACCCAGCCCCAGTGAGATGAATCCGATCCGTCGCCAATCGATACGACGAACCGGCGGGGCCATGCGCACATCTTTCGGCCTGGTCGGCAAACCACGCGGTATTGATTTCGAGTGATCTCCGGTCTCAGTGCGTTTTGCCATCATGATCCTTCTTAGCTGCCAAGCGACACTCCTCCACCGGGGATCTTCCAAAAACCCATGATCTGTTTGTGGGCGGCAGACGCCCTCGTCTGCCCCTGTATCCACGTGGCACACGAGGACGTACACCATGCACAATAACCACCATATGATAGTTCTTGGAAGGTTCCTCTGGGAGACAGTGTGGCTGCGGTGCTGTTGATGAAAATGAAAACAGACTTGGACAAGTATCCAGCCCCGACGATCAGATTATGCTCGGGTGCGTTTGCTGGCATCAATATCGGTTCGTGCATCCAGGCTCCACTCTGAGGCATTATACCTGCAATCAAACGACGTAATAGTAGTCGCTGCCGGCCATAATGTCAATAGTGGTTTGCACCGGACTTTCCCCGAAAAATCTATGGGTTGAACAGCAACATTTGGTATTTGTGGTCGGCGTACGTTCCCATGCGCCGACTACGTCTCGGGGTGAACGCGGTAGACGAGGACGTCCACCGCGCACTAAATGCTGCCCTAGGGTGCTGGTTCCCTTGTAGGTCAGGTTCCTTGGAACCTGACGAAGAACAGCACGTGCCTGTCAGGATCACAATCCGCCGCGGCGGACTGACCTACAAAACTAGGGTTTCAGGTGCTGTCAGGCGACTGACAGTCTTGAAATAAGTGCCGAGGATTACTTGGCAGAGCCTGACATGGAGTGACGGCGCGCGAAGCGCGAAAAACAGGCTGGCCTGCGTCGGGCGGGGTCGCCCGACACTACGAAACCAAGAAGTCACTCCCAAACAAACTGGGGGTGCTACTCGCCTATGTGATAGCCGCGCGCGAAGCGCGAGAAACAGGCTTGCCTGCTACGGACAGGCCACCGGTGGAAGGCCGAAGTTGAACATGTAATCCACCAAATGCACCAGATCGCTGATATCAATATCTGACAGTGTTTCGCTGGAGCCCGAAGCGCAGCAACTGCCGTCGACATTGGCCTCTTCCACGCATGTTGGCGCCGGACCGTCAGTGAACATGTAGTCGACCAAATAGACCAGATCGGAGATATCGATCACGTCGGAGACATCGTAGTCGGCATTCCCGCGAATCGGCGGCATACAACAGTTTTGAGGAGGAAGAGCCGCGATGGCCGCTACCAGATTCGGGCGGGGTCCGATATTCTGGGTGGCCGGATAGGTTCCCGATTGCTGGGGTGTGCCGGTGGCTTTGAGTATGGCCCGGGCGGAGTCGGGCGATAACGCGGTGCCGATGTCGGACGGTTGACAGTCGCCCTGCTCCTTATAGACGCTCTGCAAAATCGCTACCGCTGAGGCTACGTTCGGCGCGGCGCTGGAGGTGCCTCCAAACGCGCTGTCGTACCAGTAGTTCTTGCCGTCGCCTGAATACAGCCCGCCGTAGCCGGTAGTGGTCACCATCTCTCCCCAGCCCTGAAGGTCCACGCGGGAACCATAGTTGGAGAACCATAGTCGCGAACGATCGACATCGCTGCCGCCAAAGGCCGCGGGGACGGCGCCCGCACCAACGATAATAGCCCCTGAGTTGTTTTGCGGCAGGAACGGCCAGTGGCCACCGTTGCCGGTGGCGTATATAGCGTTATCAAGGTCCTCGCGACCGTTGCCCGCACACTCGACCACGTTGACACCGTTTCCAATACAAGTGACAATCACATCGTACCATGGCTCGTACCACTCGACCGGTATCAGTCCATCCTGCGACGGAGGACCGATATAGTTCGGGCCGGCCAGTTGTTGCTCAATCAAAAACACAGCGCCGGGCTGCCAGTATACCAAAGGTAGGACATGCAACAGCGTGGTGCCAAGCTGCCAACCGTGGGTGACATAGTTGGTGGGAGCGGCCCAGAGGTACGCACCGAAGCTGGCTCCGATAGTGCCCCAACTGTTGTTGTAACTGGCCAACTCGCCGAGGACAGCGGTACCG
>JAUXBJ010000019.1 GCA_030619425.1 bacterium | reverse complement strand
TCTGTGAAGGCGGTCTTGGTTTCTCCGCCAAAATCTACTTCAATAAGACAGCGATACACGCCCGGCGTTGCCTCGCCACACACCCAGGTTCTTTCATTGTCGACGCCGCCTGAAGTGGGTCCGTCGAAGCGGGCCACCTCACGACCGGAGAGATCATAGATGGCAAACTCTACCCGCGATGCCTCCCGACCCAGGAAGTATCGAATCGTAGTCGCGCCGTCGACCACCGGGTTAGGGTAGTTGTAGAACTTCTCTTCCGGAAACAAATCGGAAAACTGCTTAGGCGCCGCCAGGTTGGTTGCATCAAAGGCAAAACTTCCCTCGGGATCATGGCCGCCCATAGGCCAGTGGTTGGAGACGGTGTCGGCGGCAACCTCCCAGGCGTAAAACCATCCGTCGGCGCCGAGATAAGCCAGCCGTCCCGCCCCTGAAGTATCAGCGAAAATCAATGATGACCCGGCGCCGCGTTCACCGGCTGATAATGGAAATCCGTACGACAAGTTCGGCCCGAATGAATAGATGTTACCGGCGAAAGTGGGGAATACCAACTCCGGCTGGCCACCTTTTTCGATGTCTGCGATTACCGGCGCTGCTACGGGAATATCTTCATAGTATCCAAAGAAGTTGATATCATCGTACTGCAAACGGTCATCGATCTCGACAGGATAACCGGTCAGCAAAGTCAACTCGCGGTTAAATGCGTACACGGCGTTGGCGCCGCCGATAACCAGGTCAGGATACCCATCAAGGTCTAGATCCCCGGCTACGGGATTGGTGGTGAAGGTGTACCCGGTCTCTCTTGAGGCGTGGACAATGCACGGAATCTCCTCAACATCCGGTTGAATCGGTGAGAATCCCTCCGGACATAACACTACTATCCCGCCGTTGGGCGAGCACACCACTAACTCGAGATCGCCGTCGCGGTCGACATCGACCAGAATCGGCCCCAGACTGTAGTAACCCTCGACCTGCCAACAACCGAATAGACCGTTCACAAGAAAATACACTCGTGTCTGTCGCGTCTGTCCTGCGATCAGCGAATCGCCCGCCAGGAGTATAAGACTGGAACCGTAGCGGCAGATACCGTGGTAGGTCTCTTCGTCGAAATCATACAAGTCCTGAACAATCGGGCTAAGGTCTTCCTTCAGATAGACGTGACCGCTGTCGGTCAGAACCCACAGGCGATCACCAAAGGACAATGCAATCGGGGCGCCCGAAGTGGAGAAATCGGGTTGGGCCGGTGGGATAGGCGCATCGGCCAGTCCGTCGTTGTCGGCATCCGCCGGACGATAGAATGCCACCCGTCCGGCACCGCCAACGGGATAGCCGACCGCGACAAACTTCTCCGGGAGACCCAGTCCGAAATCGCCGGTCACCGGGCCGGCCGAGATTTCCTCGGGTGTTTCTGCGAACAACGGCAAGGGATGCAGACGACCGGTGTGAACAGAGGCCAGGGCCGTGTCGTAGTATGTGCTGCAAGGGTCACACTGCGACATCTGATGAATGAGGTTCTCGCCGTCAAGCGTGACGGCCAGGAGGTTTCGTCCCGAGGCGAAGATGATCTCGTTGGTCCCATCGAGGTTCAGATCGTCCACTATCGGCGAGAGGCCAAGAATAGGTGAACCCGCCCGCACCGGAAAACCGTCGACCAGTCCATCGGTCTGGAGGTCAAAGGTGATCACGGTGTCGATCCTTCGGCCCGGCCCGGTCGGTCTCAGCCGACCGATATGTTCGATTCTGACATGGGTGTCGTTTCCGGAGTTATCTATTGCCGGTGGGTTGGTGTTGGGTGTGAAGGAGCGCTTACGGTCGTCGCGAAACATGTCTTCGGCCGATCCATAGCGCCGCCGACCGGTTTCATAGTAACCACTCATGTCCACCACACCGTCAGCTTCCATTAGCCGGATGAAACGTCGGGAGGGCACCAACTGTAACCGGTTATCCTCAAAATTAACCACGGTATCACCGGTGAACCAGTCGTAGTTCAAGCCCGCCACACCTTCGTCAACATGGTAGATCAACAGTCCGCTTCCCGGCAGGAGAAAGTCGTACTCCCCGGTGAACTCCCGGGTGACCGTATCCACCGGATACTGGATGACGCCGGTGGCGCTATCGGCCAGCAGTCCGGTGACGATGTCGGGGAAGAGGTCGTCGACTCGGTTTTCGATCAGGTAATACTCATTCTCGGAGATAGGGACACGGGCGATCTTGGTGGCATCGGTGGCAATCTCCGCCGCCGCAACGTAGATATCGGTCCCGGCGCGGAAATCGACCACATCTACAAACCCCAGATAAGCGCGCGACCAGGCGCACGGATAGACCGGAATGGTCCCGAAAGCACCGCCGGCGTCGAAGCCGAAGTCGACGCTGGTGTGGAAGCCGTTGTGATCCATAAGAGCGAAGTCGCCGAGGTTAGTGATGAAGTAATCGGTTCGGTACAAATCGAGCAACCCCAGTTGGTGACCAAACTCATGCGCCAGCACGGCATTCATGGCCGTGGCGCGGTTATCTTGATTGGCCGTTTCGGGCAGGATCAACGCATCCCAAATAGTGGTCGAATCGTTGTCGACGTGGAGAGTATCGAAAAACACGCTGTCCGGTACGAAATTTACGTAACCGGTGAACAGATCGGAACAGGTCAGCGGGAATCCAATATCGTTCTGACGGTCACTCCCGGCATGAAACAGGAAGTACGAGTCATAGTTGTAGAACTCGATCTCCGGCGACACCGAATCAGCGACTTCGAAACAGTCAACGAAATAGTGCACCAAACCGAATATGACGGTGTCGAATTGTTCCTCGGCCGGCAGGCTGGTGCCACAGATGCCGTACTCGCTCATGGGTCCCGGCAGGCGGTATGTGGAATCAACGCCCGGCGGCCAGATATGCCAGTCGAGTGTGATTTTCCCCTCACTGACTGTTTCCCAATAGATTTTGAGCGCCTCCAGGTGGGCATCGAAGTAAAGGGAGTCGTGCGGGGGCGGATCGATCCAGTGTTTGATACGGTCGTAGTAGGCGGCAGAGTCGGCCGGGTTGGCCAGCGGCCGGGAAAGATCCATCTCACCGTTACCGGTGGTGTTGGGGTCGTCCGTCTCTTCAGCCTGGAAGTTGAACCTCATCACCAGGATTTTGATCGTAGCCAGCGGCTCAGCCAACCCCTTGGTCGGCAGCGACCATGGTGACTTGCGCTCCAAACCAAAGTCTATTGAGCGAGCGCGTCGTTGCGCCAGCGAGTGATGCTGCACCTTGTTATCGGTCACGCTGTTCTCATCCCGCTGGCGCGTTCCGTAGAGCAAACGATCATCCGCTTGAGCCGGCAGCGCCAGTGCGGCTACCAGTATGACAGCGAAGAGAGTTCGGATTATGTCGATTCTTGATTGCAAACGAACGATCTCCTAAGCTACAGTAAAACCGATACCGAGACACGCAGCGTGTTTCGCAGTGACTCCGTCGATCCGCTGGGGATGTAAGAAAAATCGAACTTGAACTTGTCGAAAAGTGACAAACCCACCCCCAGTGTCATGGTCTTGACATCACCCTCCTCGTCATGAATATACCCGGCTCGCACCGCAAAGATATTGGCGTACAGAAACTCTGTTCCGGAGTTGAGAATGAGTTGTTTCAACTCCTCGCTCAGGCCGTCATCCATGCCGACCAGGATTTTGTTCACCTCCGAAGTCACCAGCATTTGGTAGTACTCGGACTGAAGTAGCTTATAGGCGAAACCAACGGCCAGGTTGCGCGGCAGGTGGTCAGCCTGGGCGGCATCGATATAAGCCATCTTGGGACCGAGGTTGGTGAGAGCCATCCCCAGGGTCAGGCGATGCGACAGCATATACATTAACCCGAAATCCACGGCAAACCCGGCCGATGTTCCCTTGCCCTTTTCCAGACCGGCCCCGAGATCAGACAGTTTGGAATAAAGCAGCTTGGCCGACAAACCGACCTTGAGACGCTGAGTCAGCGCCGTACCGTAGGAACCGGTAAAGGAAATATCAAAACTTTCAAACGAACCGAGTGTGTCGGCCGCCTCGTTGGTTCGCAGGAATTTCCCGTAGGAGATGAAAGTGATGTTACCTCCGAAAGTGCCCCATTCCTCGCTCGATGTCACGAACGACACGAATTCGTAGTATACGTCGTCGGTGAGTTCCGGCAGCCACTTTACATGCATCAGTGTAATCTGTGACAGGGCGTTGGCCTTGGTGACGATCTTGTCGTCACCGACCAGCCACAATTCATCTTCCATCGCGTACACGTCGGCGGTGGGTCGGCGATCGAGGCCTCTGATATTGGCCCGCTCCCAGTAATAGCCGTCATAAGTCAACAGACCGACGTCGGTCGCAAAGAAGAGCCGTTCACCACTACGGGCGATATCATAAATACGCGCCGCTGCCGGGTTGCGATACATCTTCACCCGGCGTCCCACTACGAGAGGGTCGTCATCGAGATCGTTGATATCTTTCAACAACTCAACGTAGGCAGGGCGGTCCAGGCTGTCTTTGTGTTTCTTGACATCGACCAGTTGATCAAAGGTCTCACCCTCTTTCATGCGATAGTCCCGGTATCCCGGCATCGTCCAGGTCGATCCGTCGAAATACAGCAGACCGTAGTCGGTGCCTATCCAGACACGATTGTTGGGTCCGCCGTAGACGGCATTAACCTTACCCTTGATTGAGGCCAGGTAGGGAGCCCGCACGATGTTGCCGGGCGGAAGACCGTCGGCGGAGGCAGTGTCGGGAGCGGCTGGGTTGTCGCTTACTGACGGCGTACCGGTGGAGTCAAGGGTGACGGTGGAGTCAGGGGTGGCGGTGGAATCAGACGTTGAGTCGGCGCTGTTGAGACCTTCGGCAACCATCGACATTATATTTCTTGTGCCGTCATCAGAGCCGGCTGGATCCACCATGCCCAGACCGCCGGTAGCCTCGTTGGCCTGTTGAAACTTCTCGAGATAGATCTTTCGCTCGGCGGCAGAGCCGTAGACGGCAAAGCGCTCGGCAATCGATTCCGGGGTATCGTCGAGGACGACCTTATAACTCATACTGTTGGACCATCGCCGTCCGTCGAAATGGTACAGGTCGTCGCCAACAACAATCCAGAGATCGTTCTGTGAACGACCACCGATCGCTTGCACCGGCCCGCCGGGCAATTGATCGACACCTTCAACCGGCGCCAGCCGACGGCCGAAGAACCGAACCGGACCGCTGCTGGTGCCGATGATAGCCATGTTCTGGACGGTATGGATGGATAGTATGGTGTCGGAGGGGAGTCCATCTTCAATCGACAGTGTCTGCCAACTATGACCGTTGTAGACTACAAGACCGTCGTTGGTCCCTACCAGCAAATTGTCGTCAACCGCCGCTATGGCCGACGGCTCACCGACATAATTGACGCCGTAGGGAACGATGAGTTCTTCCTTGATGAACCGTGAGCGTGCCTTTTCGACGGCCACGGCGATTCGGTCGGCCTCCACCTCAGCCAGACTGCTGTCTTTCAGACCGTCCTTGAGATAACGCTCAACGTCATTTACCCGATCCCAATTGATGCGGCACTCATTGTAGCTGGTCAGCATAGTATCCGATAATGACTGAAGAGATTCCGACCCGGAGTAATCTGTTCCCACGGCTGCAAGAACCCTGGATATGAGATCCTCCAGGTAGGCGTATTCCTTCTTGTTATTGACGACAGCCACCCGCTCGACCATGCTATGCAAACGCTCTTCGTCGGTCACGTTGAAGTAGGATGACAGGATTTTCTTGACTGTTTGATCCGTCTTGGTGCTGAACTGCTCATGGACAAACCAATCTTTGTTGTCAAAGCGAACCAACCCGGCCGGGGTCAGGGCCCAGATCTCATAGGCGGTGTAGTCACCGGCGCCACCCTGCTTAAGCGTCGCTATCGCCTTCAACGGTCGGAAGCGTTCCGGAATACGCGACTCTATCCATGAATCGGCCAGGGGGTATGCGCCCAACCCGGCGGGATTCCAGTGAGTGGCCGTGGCGTCATCGGTAATGGCTACATACGCTTCGCCCATAGCCGCGGCGCGCGCACCCGGCGCGATTCTGAGATAAAGCACGGCGGCGTTTGATATATCAGCCCAGGCATCCCCTGCCGGCGCCAGTGAAACCATCACGACGGCCAGCAAGAAAAATATCGGGTATCGCTTCATTTCCTTCTCCTCATTAATTGACAACAACTACTTTTCCAAACATCTCGACTGGCTCACGATCATCAACAGATCGAGCCGTCGCCTTGTAAATATAGACTCCGGTGGCGACGCGGTCGCCGGCGAAGTCCTCTCCTCTCCAGATGAATTCGTCATGGTATCCGGGGGAGAGTGAGTTTTGACTATAACTCTTAATCTTTCGACCGGAAAGTGTAAAAATCTCCAGGGAAAAACTTTCCAGGTAGTGCGCCGCATAAAACGAGAACCGGGTGACGTCCTGCATCGGATTCGGGTAGTTCAAAAGGTCTACTATAGCCGGCCCGTCGGCAGCGACGATCTCTGCGGCGAACTCCGTTGAGGCCGAGTTGTTGGCGTTATCCCACGCCTTGATTTTGAAGTTGTGGCGACCGACGGTAAGGCTGTCCAGAGCATAGCCAACACTTCCGCGCGCATAATTGTCGGTGTCATATTCGAACCGGCTGGTTAGGTTAATGACCTTATCGGAGCGACCGTCGATCTCCAGAGTTATGCCGTGTCCGAGGCCGCCGGCCAGGTTGATACCGGACGAGTCACTCAGTGTTATCTCCAGGTAATCGTCCGATTGAATCGGATCACCACTAACGAACCCCTCGCGGCCCATGATCTGATAGCTAATCGATGGTCCGACACTGTCGGTCACATCGGCGATAGAGTCGATGACGTAAATGGAATCAACGATACCGGCCGCATCGATCGTGTCGAAGGTCGCGTAAGCCATGATCCGAGCGCTACGGCCGCCAAAGCCGATATCCAGCGGCGGCATAAACTCAAAGTCGAATCGGCCGGCCTCGATGCCGGCTGTACCGCGATAGATGCCGGCGCCGTCGACAGTGTACTCGATAGTTCCCCCCGTACCACCGTGTTCAGCCGAGTTGTAGTTCCGCCGCTTGTCGGAGTCGTACACTCTGATGGTCAGGAAACCATCGGCCGCCACTGTGTTGCCGAATTCGTCGATAATCTCTCCGTTGACTCTTGCCGGACGCAAGGCCACCAGACTGTCCGGCGCCGTCAGATAACGAATTCCCAATTGAGGTCGCGCCAGCTTCACTAAAGGGTCACCGATGAAGATAAAAGCCCGATCGTTGTTGGTTAATATACTTGGCCCGCCCGCCCAAAGCTGGTGCAGAAGTTTGGCCGTGTAAATCGTCTCACACATGGATAACTCATCGGAGTTGAAAAGGACATCATAGACCGTTTGATTAAACTGTTTGTTGGGAGTTGCCCAGACCAAACGGGTGGCCGAAACGACGGTGATCGCCCCGCCGCCCGGGCTGGTGTTCAACTCTTCAGCCATCGCCTTACCTCCCGGGCCGTCATAAGCGCCGATAGCGCAGGATGCGGCCAATACCAGGGGCAGCCGGTCGGTGTTGATCAACCTCGGCAGGTCGTCGATGATCGTGAAAATCCGCTCGTGGGCCCACAAGCCGGGGTTGCCGTGGCCGACGTAGTTTACCACCAGCCGTCCCGTGTTGAAAGCATCCACGATCGCGTCGTTGACACTGGGCTTGCGCAAATTCACGAAAGGATGCTCGATGGCGTATATCTTGTCACGCGAATACAATCGCGGCAGATGGTACATCTGCAGAGTATCGGTTTGTCCGGTATGCAACAACTCAGAAGTGCGCCCCCCGGCGAACTCATCATCGGCCACCAGCGCTATCTCAGTTCGCCAGAGACCGAAATTCGACGGTAATTCGTAACGTCGCGTTTTGTCGATGATGGTACGTATCTCGCCCGCGTCACGTACTGTCCAGCGAGCCGAGACCATGTCCACGCCGCGGTCCGCACCCGGGCTGTAGCTGGTGTCGCCGTCCAGGACACCATACTCGCCGAAATAGACGTAGTTGTCATCGCTGTATGCGAACGAATTGTCATAGGGATGTATGAACGGCGGTACGTAATTGGGTGCATCATCTCCGAAGTGGTTCAGGAAATCAAAATGCCCGTCTCCGACCAGGAGCACCATTGAGGGCGCCGGTTCCGGGTAGTTCTCGTAGGCGAATTTCAGATAGTCCCTTATAGCCACCGGGTCGAACAGACCGTAGGCGAAGTTCTCGATAATATCTTCGACCGTAACCATCCGAATGGACACACCCTCCGCCTGGCGGTAGTCGATGTACTCCTGCATGGCGTCGGTGAACCGATTGGCTGTAATGATTATCAAGTCGGCCTGGTTCCCGGGTGTGCGCAGGTCGGTTGTCATCGTCCTGCTGATTGATGCCGGGGCCATGGTGCGGTCGATTGTCGTTGCATAGAAGTGGCTGGGGCGCGTTGAAGTCAAGGCAGCCGCAAAGGAGATCAGACCGCTCTGCGAAACATAACCATCGATCAACTGTGGTCGCAACGGGTTGCCGATATCCAGGATCATGGGTGCCAGTGTGAAACCGTCAACCAGTTCGATCCGCGCCGGACCGTCGTAAGCGACCAGGTTGAACTCCAGTCGGTTGCTCACTGGTGTCAGTTCACATAGATAAATGACGTTGACGTAATCAAGGAAGGGACTACGAGACTCGTAGGTGAAAAATGTCAGTTGGAACTGGTTGAGTCCGTCGCGCAATGAGGCGACCCCGAAGGTGCAACTGGAATCGTCGCACGATAGTTTCGCAGCCGACCCACCGGAGACGTGCAGCGTGTATGAGTCGCCCGTGTAGGGTAGTTTGGCCACCACTCGTACGTTGGCCGCAGGTCCCGGCACCACGTTTGTCGCGGCGATATAGAATGAAGGGCTCAGTTCGTTGGTCCAGAACCAGCGGTAGAAATCCCGGAGATGGCCGTTGTTATCAACACTAAAGATGGTGTCACGCTCGGAATGAACATGACGGCGAAAAGAGGTGAAGACAGTGTCTTCGGTTCCATCCGGCGCGCCATCAACAGTGGTCATGCGCAGACCGGGAGAGCCCACCGATTCGGATACGGTCAGCCAGTAAACATTGGACTCGGTATAGTGGTGGTGGTGATACCTGGCGGAATCGAAGGGGCCATACAACCAGCGGTTGACCGACTCACCATAAAACAGAAGGTAATCATCGCGGTCGAAAACTCCGTCGTTGCCGTCCTCGACGATAATAGCCACCTCACGAAAATCCGGTCGGGGGCGGTCATTAGGAACTTCCAACTGACAGCCTCCGCCGTTGAACAAATGTATATCGTCCGAATCCAGGCCGGTGAGTATCATGCCGGCGTTCTGCAACTGCGCTCCGGTAACTTTGTAAAGACCGCTTTGGTCGACAGTCACGCAGTACCATTCGGAGACATCGGCGAAAGAACTTGCGGCCAATTGCCTCGGAGCCCGCTTCGTCTCAGTCGGCCATCGGCTCATTTGCTGGAAATTGGCAACCACGGCCTCAAAGATACGATCGAAAAACGGATCGGCGGCTGTTGGTACATCGCTGGAGCGACCGCCATGATAGCGGAGATGCACTTCCACTTGTCGATAAATAGTACTGCCGGACACCGGGTAGACACGCAGCGCCGCCAGTTGCCGACCACGGACTCGAAACGAGGGCATGATACGAACCAATTGGTGAGGTTCTCCGGAGTGGGCCGAACGGTCAAGCTTGCTTGAAGCTATTGATGTCGGCCGGTGTCGCTCAGCCGATACCAACTGAACCGATCCACCGGGCGGCATAGCGATCAGAGTTACGCTGTAGAATCGCCGAGTGGAGTCAGGTCCGATTTCCTCAAACAGATCAGAGGGGTCACTGGGGATGTTGAATCTGAAGCGGTACTCCGAACCGTCGGACGCAATTGTCTCGATATCCGCAGCGTATACACCGCACGGGTACAGCCCAGCCAGAATGCCGATGAGCAGAAAGAACGATTTACACAGAGTTCTGTCCATACGAAACCGGGACCTCATCCCGGCCCTGGAACCGAAGTACGAATATAGCAACGGTCTCGGGGCCACAAGTGACCTACCTTAATATTGTGCCGACCTCACCAGGTCGGATGAAACAACCAGATAACCGTTAAGCTATACTTATCTCCTTCATCACTGTATAATCGACAGATGGTACGAAGTTCCTTAGAAAATGTCAAGTCCGCAAGTAACTGCTTTGGCCAACCTGCCTGCAAAAACCTGGCCGAAACCGATGGCTTCCGACACGGCTCCGCCTACTCCCTTCCGGGTTATAGCCTTCTCTGGGGATTCAGACGCCCTAAACCGGTCGATTGTTCAAGAATTGAACAGGAGAATTGGCCTGAATGGTGAAATGGGTTGCACATGATGGTTCGGTCAACATACGTTTTCCGGTGGTGTCGGGTGACCCGAGGCTGCCCCTTCACGCACGTTGTTTCACACTGTAGTTGCGTGTGCGTTGTGGTGGTCGAGTCTTCAGACTCGGCCACTCTCCCATCACACGACCGAGTAGTGTCGGGCGACCCCGCCCGGCGCCTGCTATGCAAGCCAAAGGCCGTCAGGCAGAGACGCCTGACAGCACCCAGGATATAAGACGACGAGTGGCCGTCTCAAACTTGTTTGGGGTGGGTTGCTCTTCTGTCCATGGCCAAGCGAGTTTGACCATGCCACCTAGCCGCACGAAGAACTGTGGAGGGAAGAGTTCACTTCTGGCTGGGAGTCACGTTGGCTATTTTCACCTTGACATGTTTTCGCATTGCACTTGACGGGCGGTTTGTACGTCACTATCATAGACATGGCTTAAGGCTAATGATACTTATTGAAGTATTGGCTGTACGAGAAACCAAAACAAGGAGGGTATGTGTAACGAAAGCTGTTAGGGATGTACCGTTTTTCCGGTGGACCGCCGCCGGTACCGTGTCCTTAGCAGTCAGGTAGTAATGAGGATCATGTACAGAACGAATAACGGAGGATATGGAAAATGAAGAAGAAGACATCATGGCTTGTCAGCCTGTCGATGTGGTTGATGATCGGTCTATGCGCGATTCCGCTCAGCCTGCAGTCCGGGACCATTGATGAATCGAAGAATCCCCTGAGCCAAGGAATAATGGTCCACGCCAGTCAACTCTGCTGCGATATCGAGCCCGTGCTTAATGATGCACCTTTGACACCGGGGGTTGTGACCTTCAGCCTGCGAATCGTACCGCACTGGATATGTGAGGCTTTTGTGGTTACTGTCGTGGAGGTCGATAACCTGAAGTACTTTGGGGAAATGTCATGGACCTTTGAGGCCTCAGCGGGAGATACCGTGTATTTTCCGATTTCTGTAGAGCTACCAGAAAACGACACCACAGGCTTGGTGTTCGAGGTCGGTGGCTGCAAATGCAGGATCCAGGCCGCAGCCTATTTCACTACCACTGCCGTCGATGCCAAGTTCTATCCCAGTGACCCAAGCAAATCTGGCGACAGGCTGATTGAAGCCCGGATGGCAGCGAACCGACGTGCAATACAACGTGCGCGAGACTCAATCGCGCAATTGCAAGGCG
>JAUXBJ010000325.1 GCA_030619425.1 bacterium | reverse complement strand
GGCGGCATGATGGTGGCGCCGGCTTCGGCCAGGACGCGTATCAAACCCTTCTTGAGCGCCTCCAGATAGGTGTTGCGCGAGGCAGGGAAAACCAGCAGGCTGCAGTCGGGATTGATTTTCTTCCCTTTGAGAATGTCGGCTGCGATCCGCAAATCGTCAAAACGTCCGTTGATCGCAGAGCCGAGGATAATGCGGTTTATCGGCAGCGTCTCAAGCTCAGTGACCGCCTTGATTTCGTCCCATCGCCCGATAGGAGCAATCTGCGCAGGAAGCTGTTCGATATTCACCTGATAGTGCTGTTCATAAACCGCATTCTTGTCGGCAATGGTTGGCGATATTGTTGTCGACACCTTACCCGTCAGGTAGCGGCGAGTAGCAGAGTCGAAGACACAAATGGCGCCGGCGGCGCCGGTGGCTGGAGACATTCCGCAGAGAGTGAACCGCTCGCTGACATTCATCTGTGACACCGATGATCCGTGGAATTCGATCACTTTGCCGGACGTGTCCTCCTCGGTAAGCCGCTGCACAATCGACAGAGCCACGTCTTTGGCATAGACACCGCGCGACCGCCGACCGGTGATATCTATGCGAAGCGTCGATGGTACCGCCACCGACAAATGACCACTGCCCAGAACATCCGCCAGCGTATCGGTGTCCACGCGCCAACCCAGACTGTTGACGGCGCCAAGCGCGGCCATGGTAGCAGTGAGACCGACACAGAATCTCCCCGGTTGAACCATGCCATCTTCAATCATGATTTGGTGGGAACAGCCCCGGGCTTGTTCATGACAGTTGCGGAGTCGGTGACGCTCGGCGAATTGTCTGACTGTCCGATTGAGTTCGGCCGTCGATCTGCCATCGTTACTATCGATGTGCGCCAGTGTAACGACTATCCTGTCGGTGTTAAACATCAGTTCGCCGGGATGCTCATGGAATTTCTCAACAACCCGATGCGTGTCCGCATCGCAAACGACCAGGTCCGGTTCCACGTCGAGAGTTTCACCCACCTCGACACTTTCACGCCTAACTAAGATGCCCAGGATCTTCTGCGCCAGCGTTTGCTTGCCCCACAATGATGTCGATTTCGAGGCTGTCGACAGACCCGGGAAGTCGAACTCCAACTGCTCTAGTTTCAGAAAGGCCGGTTTTTCACGAATCCCATACCGTCGGCGCCAGTTGTAAAAAGCCGCCTTGGAAATCCCCAACTCCAGACCACAGCGGTCATCATCACCGAATCGTTCCCATAAACTGCGTATCTCCTTATCGGAAAACTTGGGGACCGAGTGTCTGGGAACGTTCTTCTTCCGCCGCCAATACGCCACCAGATAGGCCGGTACGCCGCCTAACCGTTCACCGATCTTCTCATCGGTCTTGTACAGCTTCTGCAACTGTATCAGTTCGGCTTTGGTCGGCATCTTGCGGCGCGGACTCACAGCTTGTCAAACTCCTTCTTGATGGCGTCGTAAATCGGCTCCAGTGGAACGGAGACTACTTTGGTCTCGCCGATCACCGGCATGAAATTGGTGTCACCGTTCCAGCGCGGTACGATGTGCATGTGCAGATGTTCCGGGATGCCGGCGCCGGAGGAGCGCCCCAGGTTCATGCCGATATTCAGGGAATGCGGCTTGAGCGCTTTCTTCATCAGCTTGACCGTCAACCGCGTCAATTCGAAAAACTCAGCCGCCTCCACCGCTGTCAGTTTCTCGATATGAGCAACATGGCGCTTTGGCACCACCATTGCGTGCCCGGGGTTGTAGGGATACTTGTTGAGAATCACGAATGATTTTTGGCCACGGTACACAATCAGATTCCTTACCGAATCTTTCCGCTTCAGTCGCTTGCAAAAGATGCAGCCTTTCTCTTTCTTTCCGAGAATAAACTCAGCTCGCCATGGTGCCCAGATGGTCTTGTCAGTCATAGCTTTATATGATAAGGAAAAATGCCGGCAGGGACAACCTCCCCTTGAAAGTTTTTTCGCGTTGGCGGTAGTGCAATGATGGTCAAAGACTTACGCCCCGCCCCGCCGTGTATTATACGCCCTTTTGATCCGACAGTGTTTCAAAGACTTATCGCCCGAGCCGTGTGAACGGCAGACGAGCAGGCTTGAAAGCGGGGTGGTGTCGGGCGACCTCGCCCGACGCCTGCCTTCACATGTGATGGGCGGGTGGCCCGGACGAACGGGCTTGTTGAAAAAGGGTTGATTCAGGCGGTGGTGGGTTGTTGGTTATGTCATGCAAACAAAACGTGAGAGCTTCGTAGGTTGGAACCCCTGCCCCGGAGGGGTCGTCCTGAGCGCAGTCGAAGGGCGAGGTTCCGACAACATGTCAAGAACTCAGGGCTCCCGACACGGGACTCTGGTGAATAATTCGAGAGTCGGAACCCGCAAGGGGGTTCCGACCTACAGGACAAAACTGCCACAGCGATAAAATTCAACCGAATACCGTTTCAGGTCCGGAGTATATGTTTTAGACAGTTCCGTTTTGATTTGACAAGCGATTTAGTGAAAGGCATATTGTTAACATGAAAGCAAAATACGCAGTGCTATTGACGTTGGCGCTGTTTCTGCTGATCAGCCCCATCATCTCGTATAGCATCAGAGCAGCGCAGGATGATGACTCAGTGACCGCGACGTCCGGTGACGCTGAGATCGAGTCGGCCGTTGACAGTTCCGATGAATACACGCCGCGTCCGCTGGTGTATACGATGGTGATCGACGGTGCTATCGGTACCGTTACCGATGAGCGTATCACAGCCGCAATCGAATTGGCCGATGATAACGACGCCGCGCTGTTGGTGATCATCATGGACACGCCCGGCGGTTTCACCAGACCGACCTGGTCGATCTGCAAGAGCATCCTCAACTCGCCGGTACCGGTTTGTACCTATATCGCTCCCTCAGGTGCGCGGGCCGGTTCAGCGGGAGTATACATCACCTACGCCTCACACTTTGCCGCGATGGCGCCATCGACCAATATCGGGGCGGCCCATCCGGTGGCCGGGTCAGGCGAGGAGATCGACTCGGTGATGAACGAAAAAGTCACCAACGACGCCGTAGCCCAAATACGAGCTGCCGCCGAAAAGCGTGGTCGCAATGCCGAGTGGGCTGAGGACGCCGTCCGGCAGTCGGTCTCGATTACCGACAATGAGGCTCTTGAGTTAAATGTGATCGACCTGCGGGCCGAGAACCTGGATGATCTGCTCGAGCAAATCGACGGACGAGAGGCCGAGTTGCCGATGGGCGACGTGGTCATGAAAGTGAAGAACGCTCGCACCGAAGATATACCGATCTCGGTGGTGCAGCAGTTTCTGCGGATTCTTACTTCACCCGACATCGCCCTGATTCTTTTCTCTATCGGTGGGCTGGGCATCATGCTCGAACTGTACAATCCGGGCGCTATCTTCCCCGGTGTTGTCGGCGCCATTTCACTCATTCTTGCGTTCTACGCCTTCCAGACGCTGCCGATCAACTACGCCGGGCTGGCGTTGATTATATTAGCGATACTATTGTTCATTGCAGAAGTCAAAGTGATGAGTCATGGCCTGCTGACCATAGGCGGACTTATCTCGTTTTTCCTGGGAGGTCTCATGCTGGTAGATACCGTTGATCCCTCATTGAGAGTTTCTCTTTCGGTGCTGATCACGCTGGCTCTGCTGGTCACG
>JAUXBJ010000157.1 GCA_030619425.1 bacterium | reverse complement strand
GGGTCAGTAAATCCCACCGTAAACGGTGGGCCACCGGCCATTCATGGTGGGGTCAGTAAATCCCACCGTAAACGGTGGGCCACCGGCCATTCATGGTGGGGTCAGTAAATCCCACCGTAAACGGTGGGCCACCGGCCGGTATGAACCGGGCAGATAGGTAACAGATTGAACCCGACACATAGGTAACAAGTTGTTCTTAGGGCGACAGACCGGGAGGTCTGCCGCCCACAAGTGCCCACAAGCGTCGGGGGTGATTTTTTTCCTTTGAAACATTGTGATTTATTGTATCTTAGATTGTTGGCAAATACCCCTGAGGCCGGCTGTGACCGTGACCGTCCGACCGGTTGACAACAACATGTGTACACGCAAGGTTGAGAGTTTTAGTAAGCGAACGGAGGTAATCTTGAAGAGGTTGGTAACACTGTGCTGTCTCAGCATTGTGGCCATGATGGCCGTGGTGTCGTTGGGACAAGCCGCTGAGGTGCTTGATTTAAGCGATGCATCCAATGGGGTGACGCTTCTGCACCAGGACAACAATGGGCTGACACTCAAGCTGGAAATCGGCGAAGTCAGCATCGGCAACATCATGACAAAAGAGGGTGCTTTCAATCTGATGGTCGCTCCCGGCCTGACGCGGTCGCACCGGATCGGTGAACCGTCGTTGCCGATGGCGATCAAATTGCTCGCTATTCCTGTTGGCTGCGAGCTTGAGGCGCAGATCATCAGTTCCGAGATCGAGGAGTTCGACCTTACCGGTTTGGGACTGATCGATCCTCTGATGCCGGTTCAGCCTTCGCTGTGCAAATCCGATGATCCGATGTCGGTGCCATTTGAGTGGAACCAGGAACTGTACCAGCAGCCTGGCTTTTACACTATGCCCACCGTCGAGACGGAGATTTCCGGTACCATGCGCGGCCTGCGTTTGGGCAAAGTCATGATGTCCCCGGTTGAGTATAATCCGACCGAGAACAAGATTCGGATCTACAAGGAACTGACGATTGAGATCAGTTTCTCGGGCTCCGACTGGCAGGCGACTCGCGATAACTACGTCAAGAACTACTCGCCCTTTTTCGAGCCGATTTACGAGCAGGTCATCAATTACGATCAGGGTATGCTCAATCTGGACCACCCCGATCTGGTCAAGTATCCGGTAAAGTACTTGATAATCTCTGATCGGATGTTCGAAACGCAGTTGCAGCCGCTCATTGAGTGGAAGACGCGCAAGGGTTTCACGGTGCAGGTTGACTACACCGATGTCATTGGCAGCGCCAATACGGCGATAGCGGCCCACATCGAAAGTGTCTATAACGACGGAACACACGAAGATCCGGCGCCGTCGTTTGTGCTCCTGGTGGGTGATGCTCAACAGATAGACCCGTTCTCGGGCACGGCTGGATCACATGTCACCGATCTGTATTTCTGTGAGTTCACCAATGACATATTCCCGGAAATCTACTACGGCCGGTTCTCGGCCCAGAATACGACGCAGTTGCAGCCGCAGATCGACAAGACACTGGAGTACGAGCAGTATTTGATGCCCGACCCCAGCTATCTTGATGAGGTGACGCTGGTGTCCGGTGTTGACAGCTATTGGGCTATCACTCATGGTAACGGCCAGATCAATTACGGCACGAATCTTTACTTCAACGCTGCTCACGGCATCTCGCCGAATGTCTGGCTCTATCCGGCGTCCGATGCCTCCGGGGCGTCAGCCGCGATCATTCAGACTATCAGTGACGGTGTCGGGTTGTATAATTACACGGCGCATTGCGGCCACTCGGGTCATTCCGATCCATCGTTCACCACTTCCCATATTCCCGGCCTGACCAACTACAATATGTATCTGCTGGGAATCGGCAACTGCTGCCTGCCGAACACCTTCGATGAACCCACGCCCTGTTTTGGTGAAGCTTTCCTGCAAGTCGAGGGGAAAGGCGGCATCGGCTATATCGGTGCTACCGACGGCACCTACTGGGATGAAGATTACTGGTGGGGCGTTGGCTACGGTCCGATTGTCGGCAGTGGACCGCCCTTTGAAGATGTCGGGCCGGGCGCCTATGACGGTATTTTCCATGACCACGGCGAGACCGCTGACCAGCATTATATCACCAATGACGCCATCGTATTCGCCGGCAACATTGGTGTTACAGAGTCCGGTAGCACCCGTGAGAATTACTACTGGGAAGCCTACCACTTGATGGGTGACCCATCGGTGATGACCTACCTCGGCATCCCTGCGGTCAACCCTGTTGTCCACGACGCTACGATTCTGATGACCGTGACCATCACCACCGTCCAGGCTGACCCCGGATCGTATGTCGGTATTACGGTCGATGGTGTTCTCCAGGGTGCGGGCTATGTTGACGCTTCCGGCTCTGTTGATGTTGAACTGGCCGGTTTTGGAGCTCCCTGTGTGGCCGATATCGTAGTCACCGGTCAGAACAAGCAGCCGTACACGTCGACCATCCAGATCATCACCCCTTCCGGGCCGTACATTATCTTCGACAGCTATGATATCAACGATGCGACCGGCGGCAACGGCAATGGGCTGATCGACAACGGCGAGAGCATCCTGCTTGGCTTGCAGTTGAAGAACGTCGGTCCCGATGACGCCCTCGACGTAGTGGCCACTGTCACGACCACCAATCCGTACGTTACTGTCACCGACAGTACTGAATCGTACGGCACCATCCCGGGCGACAACGGGACCGGTTATGTTGCTGATGCTATCGCCTGCGACGTCGCAGCCAATATCCCCGACGGTGAATATATCCAGTTTGATCTGGAGGTAACCGGCACCAACCGCGAGACTTGGTACGGTCAGTTTACTGTGATGGCCCATGCGCCGGAGTTGGCGTATGTGTCGGTCTATATCGATGACGACGCGGGTGGTGACAACAACGGCATTCTCGACGCGGGCGAAACAGCCGAACTGGTTGTCACTCTTGGCAACAGCGGCTCCGGCCAGGCGTTTGATATCTCGGCTTACTTGAGTGAGAGTGATCAATACACTGAAGTCAGCGATGACTTCGGGTACTTCGGCGACGTTGATTCCATCAGCGGATCGGCCAATAACTCAACCGATGTCTATGTGATGTCGGCCGATTCTGAATGCCCCTTGGGCTATGGCGTACTTATGACTCTGGACGTTAGTGGCACAAACTTTGCCGCAACGTTGTATTTCAATATCACGGTTGGCGATCGCGTCGTCTTTTACTATGACGATTTCTCCTATGACCAGGGCTGGACCGGTATGGGTGGCTCGGCCGAATGGGAGATGGGTTCACCGACCGGCAGCGGTGGCGATCCGTCGGAGGACGTTACCCCTACCAGCGACAACGCCGTCCTGGGCAACGATCTGTCCGGTCAGTACAACAACAACATAAGCGGGACCCAGTGGGTTTATTCGCCGCTCATAGACTGCGGCAGCATGTTCGGCGTCATCATGACTTACTACCACTGGCTGGGCGTTGAGGGCAGTTCCTATGATCATGCCTACCTCGACGTGTTCGACGGTGACACCTGGGTGCGGCTGTTTGAAAACGGTAGCACGAATCAGGAGACATCGTGGAACGGTGAGGAATACGATCTCTCCGCCGTCGCCGACAGCAATCCGAACTTCCAGATCAGGTTCGGTCTCGGTGGAACCGACGGTTCGGGGACATACAGCGGTTGGAACATCGACGACATCGAGGTGCGCGGGTACGGGCGTGTTGGCGTGCCGGAATGCGAAATCGCGACCGCCCAGATCAGCGACAGTTTGCAGCCGGGTGACGAAGCCTCGCACTTCGTGCGCGTTCGCAATATCGGTGACGGCACCCTCCGCATGTGGTTCACATCGACCTGCGAGTGGTTGGAGTTCTCCAATCAGCAGCAGATTGTCCTTCCGGGCGACAGTGTTGATCTGGACGTCACCATACATACAGCCGGCATACCGTGCGGCGACAACGCCGGTACCCTGGATTGGTACTCCAACGAACACAGCGACTCGACCGGCTCAATTCCGGTCTTCGTCCATGTTTATACGCCTGATATCCAGATAGTCGAAATGTCTATAGACGAAACGCTGGAAGCCGGTACGGAGATGGTCTACCCGCTGGTGGTTACTAACAACGGGCCCGGTCGCTTGGATTACACGGTCGGCTGCCAGATGAATCAGAACAAAGCCGGAAGCGGTGGTATCGTTGCCGGCGATGTGGTGCGGCCTGCTCCGGCCGGTCATCGACCGGCTGATGCCGACAAATCCGACGCCACCGAACCTTTCTATCTGCCGATGAGCAAGGATTTCGGCGGCCCGGACATCTATGGCCATAGCTGGATCGATTCCGATGAAGCGGCTGGTCCGACGTATAGTTGGGTCGACATCTCCACGGTCGGGACCGAGGTTACTCTTCTGGATGATGAAGCCACTGATGCCATCCCAGTAGGGTTTGGGTTCCCATTGTACGATAGTGTCTACACCGAACTGTACATCGGTTCCAACGGCATTGTCACCTTCGACGCCGCATCGAGCGCTCGTCTCAATAAGCCGTTGCCATACGACACTATCGGCACCAGCATGATTGCCATGTTTTGGGACGACCTGGATCCGCGCAAGGGGGGCAACATTTACTACTACTACGATGCCGCCAACGGACGGTTCATCGTCAGCTTCTCCCACATTAGGCTATACTACAGCACCGTGGGCGCCGGCGATCTCAGTTTCCAGGCCATGCTCTATCCCGACGGCTCTATCGAGTTGCAGTACGGCGTCATGGACCCCGGCAATCTCACCCTTGAGGGCAGTACTATCGGCATTCAGAATTCGGAGGGCGATGATGCTCTCGAAATTCTGTATAACGCCCCTTATATGCACAACGATTTGGCCATCACTATCAATGCCGATCACTGGCTGTATGCACAGCCGGCGGGTGGGTCGGTCGATCCCTTCAGCAATGTCACCGTGGATGTCCATCTCGACGCCACGGAACTGGAGGATGGTGAGTACACCGGATCGGTGTTTGTGTCCTCGAATGATCCCGATACTCCCAGCCATTCGATTGCAGTAACGCTGAACGTTGGCTCCACTCCTTGCGGCGACATCGATGGCAACGGTGCCGGCCCTGATATCGCGGACCTGGTCTACCTGGTTGATTACATGTATAACGAAGGTCCGCCGCCACCGGACATGGCTGCCGCCGACCTCGACGGTTTGCCGGGGATCAACGTTGCTGATCTCGTCTACCTTGTTGACTTTATGTTCAACGAAGGCCCGCCGCCGATCTGCGAATAGCAACACTGTAATCCGATAACGATGTACACCACCCCTGCCGTAAGGTAGGGGTGGTTTTTTTGACCCGGTTCCATAGTGCCGGACCGCAACGCACCTACACGGAATCTCAGGCGGTTCGCAACTGATTTGTCCTTGACAACATCCAATAATCCACTATTGTAAGAGAGAACACGTGTGTCTAATCAGCATGGGATGCTCCATGATACTTCCGGATCGGAGGATATATATGTCTTTTCGCAACTTCATTCTTGCTGTCTTCATTTCTGTGCTCTTACTGATGTCGGTGACAGTTGTCAATGCAAACACTCCGCAGGAACCTG
>JAUXBJ010000142.1 GCA_030619425.1 bacterium | reverse complement strand
GGTCGGTCTCTTGAACTCCGCGATGCTTTACGAATTCTCGCCGAAACTCAGTCTGAGTATAAATCTCGGAGTGGTACATTCGGCTGGGCAGTGGGGACAGGGTCGGGATGCCACGCTCTTGCCCGGTTTTACACTGGATTACCATCCGTCTGAGAAGTTTCGGTTGACCTTTATGGTCCAAAGATATGATGCAGTTTTGAACCCACTTATAGGTAGGAACAGCTCTTGGTATAATCCGGCAGGTCTGCGTTGAGGCCCAAAGCTCTGACCGACCTGTAGATCGTCTCCCCTCGAACCCAAAATTCCAATGCGCAAATCACTGAGGCCCCAAAAAGCCGATCCCACGTCGGCGATATCGTGGCGGCAACGCTTGCAGCGCTCCCGAGTTCTGGAGCTGCTGATTGCAGTGCTGTTTGTAGTTGTCCTGGTGTACGTGGTCAGTTTGTCCATCAGGGTAAGCCGTGGGGTGTCGCGAACACTGGAGTCGCCCGCTCATGTAGTGCGGCTGCAAATACTCAACGGCTGCGGCATCAACGGTCTGGCGGCGCGCGTGGCCGATGGTCTGGCCGACTATACCGATGTGGACCTGGTGATCAAAGTGGTCGACACCGATAATTTCGACCTCAGCCGGGTCAGCGAAACTTTTGTGCTCTCTCGCCTCGAGGATCGCTCGGCGGCAACGGTGTTGGCTCAGAAGCTGGGTTTAAGCGCCGACGGGATCACTTTCAAGCCGCTTGAGAATAACTATCGGCAGGTCACCGCAACCCTGGTTCTTGGCGAGGACTGGCCGACCTTGGAACTGCTCAATAGAATTGTAACGGAGAAAAAGTAAACAGCCTTGACTGAATCAGCGGAATTGACACTAGCCCGACTGGCGGGCCGACTGGCCCTTGCCAAGAAGGGATTCGACGTAAAGATACTGAAGGTTAAGGCAGTATCCTCGGTGACGGACTACTTTGTCATTGCTTCGGGTGGCGCCGACATTCATGTCAAGGCGATCGCCCGGGCGGTGGAAGACGGTCTTATGGACAACGGTCACAAACCGTACCATCGCGAGGGATACTCCGAGGGAAACTGGGTGTTGTTGGATTATATCGATGTGGTCGTCCATATTTTTCTTGAGCCGACGCGTCGATTCTATGCCCTCGAGCGGCTTTGGGGAGACGCCCCGATCGAGCAGTTGTCCGAAGACTGAACCGGGCGAGGCAAGGCAGAATTGGAAATCAAAATCAAAGCTTAAGGACTTACCATGGAGTTACCTGATCTCAAATCCAAGACGATCGCGGAACTGTTGAAAATAGCTGAGGATATGGATATCCCCGGTGTTTCGGGATTACGCAAATCGGAGTTGATCTACAAGATTATGGAAAACGCCTCGTCATCGGACAGCACCATTCTGGCCGAGGGCGTTCTGGAGATTCTCGAAGAGGGCTACGGTTTCCTTCGTTCCCCCGATTACAACTATCTGCCGGGGCAGGACGACATCTATGTATCGCCATCGCAGATCAAGCGCTTCGACATGCGCACCGGCGACATTGTGGCCGGTCAGGTCAGACCGCCCAAGGATAACGAGCGGTACTTTGCTCTGTTGAAAATCGAGTCAGTCAACTTCAACGATCCGGAGAAATCCAAACACAAGATTCTGTTCGATAATCTGACGCCACTCTATCCCGATGAGCCGTTCAAGCTGGAGACGGGTTCGGACCGAGTAACCACACGCATTATCGACCTTATGTGCCCAATCGGCAAAGGTCAGCGCGCCCTCATCACCTCTCCACCCAAAGCCGGCAAGACCATTATCCTGCAACGAATAGCTCAGGCGATTACGACTAACCATCCCGAGGTCAAACTGATCGTGTTGTTGATTGATGAGCGCCCCGAGGAAGTGACCGACATGAAGCGCTCGGTTAGAGGCGAGGTTATCTCCTCGACCTTTGACGAACCGGCCGAACGACATGTGCAGGTCGCCAACATGGTACTGGAAAAATCCAAACGCCTGACGGAACATGGCCACGATGTCGTCATCCTGCTCGATTCGCTCACCCGCCTGGCGCGCGCCCACAACTCAGTTGTACCGCATTCCGGCAAAATTCTTTCCGGTGGTGTCGACTCCAACGCTCTGCACAAACCCAAACGGTTCTTCGGAGCTGCTCGTAATATCGAAGAAGGTGGTTCTCTGTCGGTTATCGCCACGGCGCTCATTGAGACCGGCTCGCGCATGGATGAAGTCATCTTCGAGGAATTCAAAGGCACCGGCAACATGGAACTGGTACTGGATCGACGCCTCTCCGACCGGCGAATCTTCCCGGCTATGGATATCAACCGCTCCTCGACGCGTAAGGAAGAGTTGCTCATGGAGGATGACGTGCTCACCAAGATCTGGATTCTGCGCAAGTTCCTGGCGGAGATGAATCCGATTGAGGCGATGGGATTCCTGCTGGATCGACTCAAGAAAACCAAGAACAACGAGCGGTTCCTGGCCTCCATGAAAGACTGACGGGCAAGCCTGTTTTTCGCGCTTGGCGCGGTGGCAGCATCGCGGGGATGCTGCCCTACGAGAACTGCTCATGCTGGCGAAAGCCGGTACTCAGCATTGTAGGTCAGTCCGCCGCGGCGGATTGTGATCCTGACATCCGTATGTCATCAGATTTATGTGGGCGGCAGACGTCCTCGTCTGTCCCTGTATCCACGCGGCGCGCGAGGATATTCACCACGCACAAATGGATAGTTGCGGCAGATCGGGCGAATCCGTATGAGTTGATTGGTGTAACATGCCGCTCTTCGCATCTGGTCAAATTGGCAGAAGCCAGTATCCAGTCTTCGAATACAGAACTGGATGCCGGATCAAGTCCGGCATGACGGGCTTTTTATCCTGCTGAGTCTTGATAGGTGGCCCACCATTCATGGTGGAGCCAGAACATCCCATAGCAAGCTGCGGGCCACCGGAGATACCTACCGCACTTTCTTGACAGCTATCGCACCGCCCGTGCCGACGGCGTAGAGTCGATCTGCTATCAGACAAAAATCGAGCACCGTGAATTTTCTCTTTGGAGCCTCGTCTGTCCAGGTGCGCCCACCATCCTCGGTTTTGAGAAAAACTTCGGGATGACCGCCGATATATCCGACTTTGTCATCTATCATCTCGACAGCGACAAAAATCTTGTCTTCATCTTGATCGTTGGAGCGCCAGGTGCGGCCGTTGTCGGAACTGAAGGCAATCATGCCTCTGGGCCCGGCCATCACCCCGGTTTTGCCGGAGAACGACAGCGCCCTGCCCGGCTTGGGTAAGCCTATCAGATTAGATTTCCAACTGGCGCCGAGATCGTCGGATGTAGCTAGTTTGCCGGTGGCTAACAAGTACAGTGGGCCTCCAGGGCGAAAGAAGAACTCCTTGTAGCCGATCCCGACTCCCGGCAGTTCAGTGAAGCTCTTGCCGCCGTCGGATGAACGCAGCAGAAGCCCCTCAAAGGGTTTTTCATCCGCCCGCGTCGCGCCGGCAACAACTATAGTTTTGGCATCGAGCATCTCCACAGCGAACAACCACGGAATAGTGTCCTTCAAGCATTTGTTATCCCAGTTGAGGCCGCCGTCGACTGTCCGGTAGAGCGATCCGGCGGCGCCACAGACGAAACCAAGGTTGCCGCTGACAAAGGACACATCATCGAGGGCGGTCCCTCTGGTTACCTGGAACAGACGCCAGGTTTGACCGCCGTCGACCGTGCGTCCCATCCCACCGCTATTGGTAACAACAAAACCGGTATCGGGATGTACGAAACATACCCCGGTGATGTTGGCCCGATCGGGAAAGTTCAGAGCCTGCCACTCCTGGCCCCAAGCCTGGCTGCTGATGGTCAGCGTGGCCAGCGCTATTATGAGAGTTCTCATCATGTGATTTTTAGTTGTCATTTTGTCCATTGCCTTTTTACAATTTTAGTTCGGTAAAGATTACCGAATGTTAATTGCCCGTGAAAGTAGTGCGGCCGGCCGGCAATGTCAAACCAAGTTGAGGAACCTCCGTGGTCAACCGTTATGTCTACTGAGTCAATCGTCGAGTGCAACAATGTCTATATGACTTCCGATCGCGGTGAGCCGATCTTCGAGGATGTCAATCTGAAACTGACGGCGGGGCGGTCGGTAGTTATATCAGGAGCGGCCGGCTCCGGCAAGACGACCCTGGTTGAGATGATCCTGGGACTTAGGTTTCCCGACAGCGGATCGGTGGAGTTGTTCGGCCACTGTCTGAGGCCGAGGCCACGGCGGCTGCTGAAGAGGATTCGTCGCCGCATCGGCGGTGTCGGCGGTGTTTTTGACCTCGTCCCAAGGCTGACAGTTGCGGAAAACGTGATGTTCCCCCTGGTGCTGGCTTCCGAGCGTCGTCGGGTGCGCCACGAACGGTTGATGAAAATGCTCGTCGAGTTCAAGCTGCTGAAACAGGCCTCGGTGTACCCGCGCCACCTGACCAGGGTCGAGTATACCCTGGCTCAGTTCGCCCGCGCATCCATCGCCAACCAACCGCTTATGATAATCGATGAGCCGTCGGCCGGTCTGGACCCGGATACTTACAAGCGCGTATTCGAGTACCTGGTGCGGGTGTCGCTGTCGGGCCGGTCAATGATAATCCTCACCTCGCAGGCCGAAACCGGCCGGTTGCCGCAAAGCGATTATCTGAGAATCGAAAACGGGTGTCTGTTGTGAGATTGCTTTGGCACACAGTCAAGGAACTTTTTCGCAACCTGGTCGGTCACCCGGGTACAACGATCAGTTCACTGATGTCGCTGACCCTGCTGTTTCTGCTTTTCGATCTGTTCTGGATCGCGGCCGGGACATCCGAGAGATTCTATTCACGCCTTTTGTCCGATTTGGAGATGGAGTTATTCCTTAAGCCTGCCACCGCGGAATCGGCGGCACTGGCTTTGCATGATTCCCTGAAGGTCATCGAGGGCGTTCGCACGGTCGAATTTGTTTCCGCCGCCGACGCCCGCGAACGGCTTGCCGAACTGGTCGGCACCGATCTTCTGGCCGGTTATGACAGCGCCAACCCGCTGCCGGCATCGTACCTTCTGACTTTCGAGGAACACAGTCTGACTACGGTGGCGGTGACGGCCATTGAGGGCAGAGTGTCTCGATTCGAGAACGTCGACCAGGTCTTCTACGGTCGAAGGTGGCTTTCCAAAGCAGAAGAGACCCGAGCTATCATCCTGAGTCTGGGCATGATCCTCGGCGGTCTCATTCTGCTGGCGGCTCTGATCGGCTCCGCCAACAATATTCGCCTGATGACCCAAACCCGCGCTGTCGGATTCTATCAGATGCAGATCCTCGGCGCCGGCAAGCTGTTCCTGGCCGCCCCCTTTCTAATGGAGGGTTTGCTTATCAGCGGACTTTCCGGCGCCGCCGGGTGGGCAGCTATTCTCTGGGTACGATCACGCATCTCATTCGCCAGGTTCGAACCGGTGCTGCCGGAACCCAACGAGATAGCCCTGTTTATTGCGGCGGTTGCCGTTATCGGACTTATCAGTGGGTATCTCGGTATCAGGAAAATGCTGAAGTAGGCGCATGATCCAACGAAGTCTAACAACTCTGATAGTTACTGTAACCCTGATCTTGTTTACGATAACGCAGGCGCAGGGGCAGAAGGAGAAGATCCTTAACCAAAAGAAGGAACTCGAACAGATCCAACGCGAAGTTGAGCAGGGACAAAACCGGCTTGACTCTCTCAAGGCCGAGGAGTTGGGAGTCCTGGGAGGCATTTCCGAATATGATCAGAAAATCGCTTCAAACCGAAAAGTGATTGATCGCCTCAGCCACAAACTGAAGAAAGTCAAAGGTGATATCGTTTCCGCCGAGCAACAGTTGGACCTGAGTCGCCTCAACCATGAGCAAACGCGCCAACGTTTTCT
>JAUXBJ010000275.1 GCA_030619425.1 bacterium | reverse complement strand
GCGATTTCACGGTTGGCATCGGTGTGCGGATGGGCGTTGAGTTGAGTCGGTTCGCCATGGGTGGCCCAGCGCGTGTGAGCTATCCCCTGTGTGGAATCGCAGTCGATGTCGCCGAGAACTTCTTCAAGACAAGCTATCTTGCCGGCTTCTTTGGCCACCGTCAGTCCGGCCTTGGTCATCAAAGCAATGCCGGCTGAGTCGTAGCCGCGGTATTCCAGTCGCTTCAGACCTTTTATCAGGATAGGCATGGCCTGTTGGTGTCCGACATATCCAACGATTCCGCACATACGATCTTCCTCGTACTATTTGAAGAGTCCTATAACTTTTTTCGACAGAGCTTGACTCAATTTCGCATCATCGGTCTCAACGATGAGCCTGAAGATCGGCTCGGTGTTCGATGATCTAATCTGCAACCAGCCTCGGTCGAAATCGAAACGAAGCCCATCTCGCCTGTCCAGACGCGAGCGCCCAATTAACCCGCTCGCGATCCTTTTCTCAAATCGGCTCAAGCGCTGTTTGAAATCAATGGGCAGCCGGGCTTTTGACTTTATAGTATAGTATGTCGGCAAAGTTTCCACCAGACCTGACAGACCTTTCTTTTCTGCAGCCAGATGCGACAGTACCAGAGCGGCTGCGATCAGGGCGTCCCGTCCGGCGTGAAAACTCGGATAGATGACGCCGCCGTTCCCCTCACCGCCGATTACGGCACGCCGACGGTGCATCGTTTCCACCACGTTGGCCTCGCCGACTTTGGCGTAGTGCACTTTTGAACCCATAGCCGCAGCGACATCGGCAGTAACTTTCGAGGTCGACAAATTGATGACGGTCGGTCCCGAAATCTTTGACAGCACCTGCTTAACGGCGATGGTCAGCGTAAGTTCCTCGCCGATAGGGCGGCCAGTTTCATCCACCAGTGCCAACCGGTCGGCGTCGGGATCGCAAGCCATCCCCAGGTCGGCCTGGTGTCGTCGTACCGCCTTGCTCAGTTGGGTCAGGTTGGTCGGGATTGGTTCAGGCTCATGGACGAAGTTGCCGTCCCCTTCGCAGTTGATCTCGATGACCGAGACTCCCATGGCGCGGAGTAGTTGCGGAAGTGCTACCGAGCCGGCGCCGTTGATGGCATCGACCACTATCTTGAAACGTCGTTTTCTCACGACCGCCCTGCTAACTCCTTTAGCCGCCAAGGTCATACGAACATGCTCGTCGACCCAGTGACGCTGCTGGTAGATAGTACCCAATTCACCGGCTGGACGGTAGGCGAACTTGCCGGCGTTGAAGATACGATCAAGCTTCTTGTACTGCGATGGAGTGATGAACTCGCCCAGGTGGTTAAAAAACTTCAGAGCATTCCATGGCGCCGGGTTGTGCGAGGCCGTGATACAGATGCCGCCGGCAGCCTTCAACTTTTTGACGGCGATTTCCACGGTCGGGGTGGGGACGATACCGATTTCGACGACATCGATCCCAACCGACATCAGCCCGGCAACGACGGCATGGGTGAACATCTCGCCGGAGGGGCGACTGTCGCGCCCGATTACTACCCTGCCGTTTTTCAGCATAGTACCGAACGCAGCGCCATAGCTTGTCGCTATGAGCGGGTCAAGTCCGGCGCCGACAATGCCTCTGATACCGGAGGTGGATTTGATAAGAGTCTGTTTGGGCATTTGCATCCCGTTCTTGTTTTTGGACAGATTCGCATATCGCTATAGCAATACGATGATAACACACAATTGGACCAAATACAAACGCTCGCTTTGGAATTAGTGCGCGAAACATGGGCATTGCTACTTCCCGGTCAACACTCTTCGCATGGTGCGGTGGATGCGGCCGTTGGAGGCCAGGATGTCTTGATCGAAGATCGAAAACGGCTTGCCCGACAGCCGCGTGACCCGGCCGCCAGCTTCTTCGACGATCAGCCTGGCCGCCGCCGTGTCCCAGGGATGCAAGTACAACTCCCAGAAGCCGTCGATCCGTCCGCAGGCCAACCAGCAAAGGTCAATGGCCGCCGAACCGGGACGCCTGACCGCCTGCGCCTTCTTGACCATGCGGGCGAACAGGCCGAGGTTGTTCTTGCGGTCGGTATGGACACTGTACGAGAAGCCGGTGGCCAACAGAGAGCGTTCCAGTCGATTTTCGCCGGAAACGTGAATCTTGTGTCCGTTCAGACGGCTGCCAAGCCCTGACCCGGCGGTGAACATCTCATCGCGCTCCGGATCGTAGACGGCCGCTCCGATAGCCTGTTCATCGTACTCAACAGCGATAGAGACGCAGTACACCGGGAAACCATGTGCGAAATTGACGGTGCCATCAAGCGGGTCGATCACCCAGCGATACGGACTGGACGACTCCCGAGCCGTCCCTTCTTCGGCCAGAATTGCATGATCCGGGTAGCGCTTCTTGATCTGCGAAGTAATCAGTTTCTCGGCTTTGAGATCAAACTGCGTCACCGGATCGATGCGACCCTTGTAGGTAACGGATATCCTCTGGTTGAAGCCACGCTTAAGCACAGCGCCGGCCTCGCGGGCCAGGTGCGCGCCGAAATCAATGAGTTCTCTTATGTCCTTGCGCGTTGGTGGCATATTCACTTGCTTCCGGCCGCCGGTGACGGTTCCTACCCGGCTGGTTTCTGATATTGCATCCGGTATAACGTCTGATAGATACCTGGCTGCTGAATCAATTCATTGTGCGTGCCGATCTCGCGGACTTCTCCATGATGCAGCACGACGATTTTGTCGGCTTTTTCAATCGTGGACAGCCGGTGCGCGATCACGATTGACGTCCGGTCCTTCAATAACTCATCGAGCGCTTTTTGAATCAGCAACTCGGTCTCAGTATCCACGGAACTGGTCGCTTCGTCAAGAATCAAAATGTCCGGATCGAAAGCAAGGGCGCGAGCAAACGACAGTAGTTGTTTCTGACCGGTCGACAGCGTAGCGCCGCGCTCCTGAACCTCGGTGTGGATACCATCCGGGAGCGTTTCAAGGAAGCGATCGAAACCGACCCGATGAAGGGCGCGCTTCACGTCATCATCGGAGATCCTCTGGTCACGCAGTCGAATGTTGCCGGCGTAGTCACCGGTGAACATGAAGACATCCTGCAAAACCAGACCGAGATGCGAGCGCAGGCGCGCCAGTGACCAATCGGTGAGTTCGACGCCGTCGAGCTTCATCAATCCGCGTTGGTAATCATAGAACCGGTACAGCAGCGACACCAGCGAGGTCTTGCCCGCCCCCGTGGCGCCCACCAGCGCGACTTTTTCGCCCGGTTCAACGGTGAAAGACACATCCTTGAGCACCCACTCGTCAGGCTTGTAGGCAAACCAGACTTTCTCCAGTGAGATGCCTCCCTTGAAACTACGCGAACGGCTGCCATCACCGCCGCCATCGGCCGGGACAGTATCCAGAAGCGCGAAAATGCGCTCGGACGAGGCCATCGATGCCTGCAAGATGTTGTACTTCTCGGACAGGTCGCGAATAGGTCGATAGAATCGTTCGACCAGATGGATGAAGGCTACCAACTCTCCGAAAGTCAGGGTGGCTTCGTTGATTTGTACGCCGCCATAATAGAGCAGCAGCGCCAGCGACAAGGCTCCGATGATTTCTACGGTCGGGAAAAAGATAGCGTAATAGTAGATGCCGCGAAAATGCACCGACCGTAAGTCCCGATTGATAGTGTTGAATTCATCAAAGGTGCGATTCTCCCTCACGAACAGTTGCAGCAGTCTGATGCCGGTGATGTGTTCCTGCACGAATGCGTTCAGCCGGGCCACCCTGGTGCGCACCTCGCGATAGATGCGGCGGACCTTGGCGCGAAACAGGAAGGTCGCCAGGACCAAAAGCGGGAGCACGACGAAAGTTATCAGAGCCAGTTTCCAATTGTAGTAGAGGAGAGCGCCGACAATCAGGGCCAGCATGAACAGGTCACCGATAACGGCCACGACGCCGGATGAGAACATCTCGTTGAGCACGTTGACATCGCTGGTGACACGAGTTACCAGTCGGCCCACCGGGTCCTTGTCGAAATAACTCACTCGCAGTTTTTGAAGGTGCGTGAAAACCTGCATTCTGATATCGTGCAGCACCTTTTGTCCCAGCCATTGCGTGATGTAGAGTTGTGCATAGGCGGCGCCGGAAGCGAGGATGACGGCGACCAGGAAAATCAGCGCCATCCGCAACAAACCCG
>JAUXBJ010000136.1 GCA_030619425.1 bacterium | reverse complement strand
GGTGACCAACGGCGCGATCGAGGTCTACCCGTATAACTCCGAGGCGGAAGCGGACGGCACGACCGACGAGGTGTACGTGTATCCCAATCCATATCTCATCGACAGTGACTATCGTGCTCGCGGTTTCGAGGGGCGTAATGAGGTCGACCGTCCGGATTACCGGGTGCGGGCGATCCATTTCACCAACCTGCCGCCCAGGTGCACGATAAGAATCCACAGTCTCGATGGCGACCTGGTGCGACAGTTGCAGCACGACATGGATCCCTCCGATCCGACCTCGCGCGACCACGAATGGGACCTGATCACGCGCAACACTCAGATGATCGTGAGCGGCCTGTACTATTGGACGGTGGAGATGCCGGACGGCCGGGTGCAGATGGGCAAGTTAGTGATTCTCATGTAGGTCTGTTGTATTGCCAAAAGGGCAACTGACCTACAGTCTGCCCCGTGAGTCAATCGACTTTTCAGGGAATCTCTTGGTGTTCTTCGCCGATTAACGAAATTGGGAATCTCCTGCGATAAGCGATGTCGGTTACTGAAAATAGCATGACGACAGGGAGAGACGGATCATGATGATTTCGAAAAAAGTGGCCGACCGGGATACATCGACGATGCGAAACCACTACATCAGATCCTTCCGGTGGATCCTGAATTCGTAGCCTGCCCTGTACTTGTAGAACCCCATCTGAGCATTGATGTGTTGGATCGGTTTGTTAGCCGCCCGCATGGCGGTGAGCAACCGACCGAACTCAGGAAAGTCCTGTCTCAGTTTGTGATACATAGAAGCCTTGAGCCATTTGGCCAACCCCCGGCCTCGGTATTCCTCGGCGACTCCAGTCATCAACTGATCGATCGTTTCCAGGTTGTCAGGGCTTACAGATGCCTCCGTAAAAGCCACCAACTTGTCGCCCGAGTCAAAGAGGGCGATACAATACAACGGCAGATTGTTCTTTCCCCGCCATTTCCCATCTCGTCGCAAGTCGGCCTCGTCTACATGCCAACTGAAGTTATCCTCACGTTCTCGTGGCATGGCCAGCAGACTTTTCTTGAGAAAAACGCTCAACTGCTCCACGTATCGCTCAGGATAATTGAGAAAGAATTCATGCCTCAAGGTCTTGTTCTCTCGAAGAATGCTCGACCGCCACTGGTCGAGAGTCTCAGAATTCGCTGACTTCTCGTCCAAAACGAACTCATCCAGCCTGTTGAGTTCCTCCGCTTTCCACGCGCGGGCCACGGCTGTTATGCGCTCGTCGTGCGAGGCAAAATGAATTCCGTCGATCTTGTGCCGGTTCATCAGAGTGAGGAATTGCTGACCTAAGTAGCTAACAAGGGATTCGGGGATACTATCATAAAGGGCATCAAACCATGCCCACGGATGTTGGTCCGGCGTGCCGGGGTGTCGCACCCATAACCCCATGTGACCCACGATATTCCCGCCACTCATTATCACTGCCTCGTTGTAGGCTTTCTCCTCCTCTGCGAAGGAGAGGAGGCGAGATTTCAACTCCTGCCACGATATTGCCGAGAGGTGTTCCTTGTACTTCGACTTAATCGCCGCAAGGAGTTCGTAGTATTCCCGCCAGTGCGTGTCGGTGAATGAATCGTCGTTAATATAAAGCACATCGTACACTTGGGTTGCTTTCGCATAAGATCCAGGGGTTGAGCTATCGATCGTATATTACGGTGCAATCTGTCGTGAATCAAGCTTCGTGTTTTCAGCGACCGGGGCCTTTGTGTCCCCGGTCAAGTGTTCACAGGACTTTCCCCATTACTGGTTGGAGATTTCTGCTAATGTGAATTGCGTCAATGGGTTGGTGTTTTCAGAAAGAAGAACGACATGTCATGCCGGACATGATCCGGCATCCAGGTCCGTGTTCAAAGACTGGATACTGGCTTTCGCCAGTATGACAGAGAAAGGAGGACTGGAAGTAGCTTCGATTGGGACGACGCAAGGTTGCCTCCCTATGTGGCACTTTGTGTGCGGTGGACGTCCTCGTCTACCGCGTACACTCCGAGAAGTCCTCCGGTGGCGTCAGGCGTCTCTGCCTGACGTTTCCAAGGCTGTCGGGCAGAGACACCCGACAGCACACAGTGTCACCACGTTCGCTCCGAAAAGTTGTCGGCGCACGGGGACGTACGCCGACAACAAACACCAAATGTCGCTATTCAACCCGTAGATTTTTGGGGAAAGTCCAAAAGAGTTCACCGTTGACATCTAGCCGCCCTGGCGGTAGATTCCCAAAACGCCATAACTGTGAGGAAGTATATCGTTGCGTAACTTTGACTATCATCGGGCAGCCGATTTGAAAGAGGCCTGTCGGCTGATGGGTGAACTCCCTAAGGTTCAGATACTGGCCGGTGGGACCGACCTGCTGGTTGATATCGATTCAGGGTTAAGACATGCGGAGCATGTCGTCTCCATCAGGGACGTCTCAGAACTGAAACGGATTCAGAAAGAGGGTAGCCGGATAAGTATTGGCGCCGGCTGCATCGCCGTCGAGGTGGAATCCAATGAACTTATCCGAGAGCATTTACCTGAACTCGCCGCGATGGTGATCATGTTCGCCTCGCCGCAAATACGTAACCGGGCCACAGTGGCGGGGAACATCTGCAGCGCGGTGCCGTGCGGGGATTTTCCACCTATTCTTATAGCGTTGGGCGCCGAGGTCGAACTGTGTTCGAGCAATGGGACTCGAGCGCTCCCACTTGAGGATTTCTTCCACGGCAACCGCGAGACGGTTCGGCAGGAGAATGAGATCCTTACGCGAATACTTGTTCCCATTAAACCGAATGGAGCCGCTGCGAACTATCAGAAATTTCGACGAAGAGCCGCAAACTCGTTGGCTCTGGTTAGTGTGGCGGCTTATCTCGAAATGAGTGATAACCTCTGCAGCCGGGCGCGAATCGTCCTTGGGTCGGTAGCGCCGATACCCCTAAGTGCGAAAAAGGCTGGTCAATCTTTGGAAGGGAAACCAGTCAATGATGCCGCTATTGCATTGGCGGCCGGAATCGCCCGCGACGAGGCTTGTCCCATTACCGATCAGAGGGGCACTGAAGAATATCGGCGGCAATTGGTTGAGGTGTTGACCAGACGCGCGCTTCGGCAAGTGCTGCGAGCGATCAATACAGATAAGACCGGGAAGCGGGCCGACCATGAGTAGCAAATATCTTATTGAGCTGACCATAAACGGCAACACGCATACGGTGCCGGTGACCGGCTCCACAACTCTGCTGGAAGTGCTGCGCGAACAGATCGGTCTGACGGGGACAAAGTTAGGTTGTGGCGCGGGTGACTGCGGCGTCTGCACCGTGCTTGTCGACAATCAACCCACCAACTCCTGCCTGGTGCCGGCTCTGGAAATGGAGGGCCGCGAGATCGTCACTATTGAGGGACTCGCCGGAGGTGATCAACTGCATCCGATGCAGAGGGCTTTCGTGGAGGAAGGAGCCATCCAATGCGGGTTCTGCACGCCCGCGATGGTGCTTACGGCCAAGGCGCTGGTCGAAAAGAACCCTGATCCAACTGAAGACGAAATCCGCGAGGCGCTCAGCGGAACAATTTGTCGATGCACCGGCTACACTAAAATCGTCAAGGCCGTAGGAAGTTGGAAGAAATACACCAAGGCGCCTGCGGAGGAAGAGGAAAAAGAAGCCGCTGACGGTCGGGTGGTGGTGGGTGCTCGGGTGCCGCGAAAGGACTCACTCGAGAAGGTCACCGGTCGGGCGCAATATGCCGATGACATTAGATTGCCGAACATGCTTTGGGGGAAGCTCCTCACCAGTCCGCTGGCTCATGCCCGGATCAAGCGTATCGATACCAGCAAGGCGATGGCTCTACCCGGTGTCAAAGCGATACTGACGGGCAAGGATGTCACCGACACCATGTACGGCGTCAGCCCGGCGCGTTACGACGAGAACGTGCTGGCCAAGGAGAAGGTGCGTTATGTGGGCGACAAGGTCGCTGCGGTGGCGGCAGTTGATGAACAGACCTGCCTCCGTGCGTTGGAGCTGATTGAAGTTGAGTATGAGGAACTCACGCCGGTCTTTGATCCGATCGAGGCGATGGAGGATGGAGCGTCGATTGTACATGAGAGATACGCTAAGAACGTAAATACCCGGGTCGACTGGAACTTCGGAGATGTAGAGAAGGGCTTCGAAGAGGCCGACCTGGTGCTATCCGATCACTTTGAAGGGAACCGTACTTATCAGAGTCCCATGGAGCCGCACTGCGCCATTGCCGAATGGGACCGCTCGGGGCATCTGACAGTCCATACCACTACCCAGGTGGTGCACTACGTACGTTACCAACTCGCCAGGATTCTTGACATGCCCGATGGCGATATCAGGGTCATCGGCGCCCACTGCGGCGGTGGTTTCGGCGGCAAGGCCGAGGTAAACCCGCTGGAGATCTGCGCCTCATTGCTGGCCAAAGAAACCGGTCAGCCGGTCAAGATGCGCTACACTCGCTCGGAGATGTTCCACCATTGTCGCGGTCGGCACAAACAGATTGTTGATATGAAGATGGGTATGAAGAAAGACGGTAGTATCACCGCCGTGCGCCAAAAGTGTGTGCTCGAAGGAGGGGCGTACAGTTCTTACGGTGTGGTCGCCGTCTATTACGCGGGGGCGATGGTCCCCACGCTGTACAAGCTGCCCAATTTCAAGTACGACGGTTTCCGCGTGAACACCAACCTTCCCGCCTGTGGCGCTATGCGCGGTCATGGTTGTCCCCACCCGAGGTTCGCCTTTGAGAGTCTGATGACGAGGTTGGCCGTGGAGTTGGGGCTCGATCCGATAGAGGTGCGTCTGAAGAACGCTACCGATCCAAACACGCGTACGATCAACGACCTCGATATAGGCTCGTGTGAATTCAAAGCCTGTCTGAAAAAAGTCCGCGAGCGGAGCGACTGGGACAACAAGTTCGGCAAGCTTCCCTTTGGTAAGGGGATCGGCATCGGCTGCGGCGGTTTTGTGAGCGGGGCCGGTTACCCGATCTACCGCTCGAAGTTTCCGCATTCAAACGCCATCATCAAAATCAGCGAGGATGGCCACACGGCGATACTGTACACCGGCGAAACAGAGATCGGGCAGGGATCGGCTACCGTCCTGTCGCAAATTGCGGCCGAAGCTATGGGCATCACCTATGATCGCATCAAGATCGTTTACGCCGACACCGACACCACTCCGCTGGGATTTGGTTCCTATTCGTCGCGCGTAACGTTGATGGGCGGCAACGCGGCCATGCGGGCGGGCGAAGATGTCAAACGACAAATGATGGACGCAGCCTCCCAACTGCTGGAGTCGCCGGCCGAACAGATTGACTTCCGGGGAAACCGCGTCTTTGACACCGGCAACAAGACTAAGAGTGTGCCTTGGCGCGAGGTAGCGGCCAAGTACTTTTCCGAGAACGGTCCCCTCGTCGGTCGGGGACACTACGCACCGCCGGAGGGATTGGGGGGCGATTTCAAAGGCGCCACGGTCGGAACCTCGCCTGCCTACTCGTTTACAGCCTGTGTCTGTGAGGTAGAGGTGGACACTGAGACGGGTCAGGTGAAGGTGGTCAGGTTCACCGACGCCCATGATGTCGGCACACCGATAAACCCGATGGGCGTGGAGGGACAGGCCGAAGGGGCTATCGCCATGATGTTAGGGGAGACTCTGCTGGAGGAAATGCTCTTCAGTGAAAAGGGTGAGATCCTAAATCCCAACCTGCATGACTATCTCCTGCCAACGGCCAAGGATGTGCCTCCGATAGATAGCTGCACGGTGGAATCCTATGAGCCGGCCGGACCGTTTGGGGCCAAGGAAGTCGGCGAGGGTTCAACGCTGCCGGTTATCGGCGCTATTGCGAATGCTATCTATGACGCCATCGGAGTACAACTCAAAGAGCTACCCATTACCGCCGAGAAAGTGCTTCGGGAATTAAAGAAAGTGCGGCAGTAGTTTTGTAGGGCAGGTCTGTCTTCAAACCTGCCGACTATTAGGTGGTGGTTATTCCTTTGCTGTGGGCGGCAGACGTCCTCGTCTGCCCCAGAAGCTGATGTTCCGGTGGTTCCTTC
>JAUXBJ010000242.1 GCA_030619425.1 bacterium | reverse complement strand
CCTCGCGCTCAATGTCCGGTTCAGTCTGATGACCCTGCAGGATGCGATTGACTTTGCTGTGTTCATCATCCGCGCGACGATAGAGGCCCAGCGGTTCGACCAAGGCTCGGTGCAGGGCGTGGGTGGAGCGATAGACATTGCTGTTATCACACCAGACGGATTCAAATGGATACAGCACAAACAGCTTCACGGTGAGGGTGCAGCACCAACCATGGGACACTGAAATAACCTCGCCAAGCCGCGCAACCACCAACTGCGAACGTAGGTTCGGGTACGCTTTAACCCCACAGCCCAGCTACCCTGCGCTACGGCCATCCATTGTCACTGGTAACTTGCCCTTGCCACTCCTTCGGGCCAGGGGTTTCGACCAATTAAAACTGGATGCCGGATCAAGTCCGGCATGACAGATGCATGACGTGAGTAGTACGTTCGATGTCGCCCTTCGACTCCGCTCAGTCCCGTAGGTCGGAACCCCCTTGCGGGTTCCGACTCTCAAATCTGAGTTCTCGACATGTTGTCGGAACCTCGTCCGTCGACTCCGCTCCGGACGACCCCTTCGGGGCAGGGGTTCCAGCCTACGAAGCTGAGCGCAGTCGAAGCATGAGATCGCGGCAAATGTGGACGTCTGCCGCCCACAGAAATTTGGGGCGGGGGGACAGACGGGGTGTCTGCCGCCCACGGAGATTAACAGAGCGTAAACCTAAACTTGACAACAATTGGCCGATACTTCTACTATTGGATCAGAGAGAATGTTTATACCAAAAGAAAGGAACCAGTAATGAAGACGATGGCAATCGCCCTTTTGATTTTGGGGCTGACCCTTGGCTGCGGCGGCGGCAAGACTGTAACTCGGTTGGACACCGCAAGTGTCACCGATCTGAGCGGCAAGTGGAATGACACCGACTCGCGCCTGGTGGCTGAGGAGATGATCGCGGACTGTCTCAGCCGTGCCTGGCTGCAGAGTTTCGCGGTGGCCAAGAGCACGAAACCGGTCGTGACGGTGGGCACCATCCGTAACGAAACCAGCGAGCATATCGCTATGGGTACGTTCATCGCCGATTTCGAGCGCGAGCTTATCAACTCCGCCCAGATACGGTTCGTGGCCGCCAAGGAACAGCGATCCGAAGTGCGCGAGGAACGTTGGGAACAGCAGGAGTTCGCCTCAAAAGAAACAGCCAAGCGGCTGCGGGAAGAACTCGGAGCCGACTTCATCCTGCAGGGCGCGATCAAGACGATCACCGACCAGGAGGGCAAGGACCGCGTAGTGTTCTACCAAACCGACCTTGAGATGATAAATATTGAGTCCATGGAGAAAGTCTGGATCGGGTCCAAGAAGATCAAGAAAGGCATCACTCAGGGCGACTGGAAGCGGTAGGCGACGATGGCGCATAGCGTCACCGCTTCACGATTCATCGCGCTCCTGCTTTCGACCGTGCTGGTTGGACTGGGGTGTTCCAGCCTGGCAAGCAAGCAAGGGTTCTACCAACCGATCACGGCTGAGTTGCGCGCTGGAAACGCTGCGACGGCTCAGCAGATGCTTGAGGCAGCGCGTGACAAGGGCAGGTATGCCGAGAAGGACCGCCTGCTGTACTTCATCGACGCCGGCATGCTGGCCCACTACGCCGGCGACTACCAACTCAGCAATGAAAAACTGAGCGTCGCCGAGGAAGCGGCCGAGGAACTGTTCACCAAGTCGGTATCGCGGGCAGCCGCCTCGCTGCTTCTGAATGACAACGTCCTCGAGTACGCCGGTGAGGACTATGAGGTTCTCTATACCAATCTGATCATGGCCCTCAACTACGCTGCGCTGGGGAAGTTCGAGGATGCTTTCGTTGAGATCAAACGCGCCAACCTGAAACTGGAACTTCTCGAGCAAAAGTACGCCGACGCCGCTGCAACCTACCGGCGCGGCCTGGCTGAAGACACTAACAATGTCGAGATTGAGTACGACCTGCCGAAACTGCGCTTTCACAACGACGCCCTGGCTCGCTACCTGAGCATGCACATGTATGCGGCGGTCGGCAAGTATGATGACGCTCGAATAGATTTCGACTATCTCGGCGAGGCTTTCCGCCTCCAGTCTCACATCTACGATTTCGCCATGCCGGATGTGGCGTACTACTCCGATACGGCCGCCATCCTCAGCGTTGTTGCGTTGGTGGGCCTGGCGCCGGTCAAGGAGGCGATCAGCCTTCGTATTCGCACCGACAAGGACCTGGGTCTGGTGCAAGTGCTTTACGACGACCCGTCGATGGCCGGCGCTGAATACGGACACCTTCCGGTCAACGTCAAAGCGGACTACTATTTCAAGTTCGCCCTGCCCACGATAGTGCCGCGCCCTTCGCAGGTCGCAGGTGTCGAAGTGCTGGTGGACGGTCAACCAGTGGGGCGGCTGCAGTTGATCGAGGACATCGGCGCGGTGGCTCGGGAAACGTTCGAGGCTCGAAAAACGTTGATTTACATTCGGTCGGTAGCGCGAGCAATTACCAAGGGTCTGGCCGCGCACAAGCTGAAGAAAAAGGCCGACACGGGAGGTCTCGAGGGCTGGCTCAAGAAGGCAGCTATCGATATCGGCACCGATCTCATTGAGAACGCCGATCTGCGATCAACCCAATTCCTGCCGGGTCGAGTGCTGGTGGGTGACTTTGAAGTCGTACCGGGTCAACACGACGTGGTCCTGCGCTATCTCTCTGCCGATGGCCATGAGATTAAACGAGTCCATCACGGCGGATTCGATGTTGTCCGGCAGGGTTGGAACCTTATCGAATTGTCTCTGCCACAGTAGACAGTCGGCATATTTCCTACGCGTGGAATCCCCTATCGGCTACGGGAAGGCGCCGGGTCTCCGTCCGCCTACGTCGGAGCAGGACCGTGCGAATCGAACTTATGAGACAGCCTCTTTAGAATTGCTTCATGGGAGATGGCGATTGGCGAGCCGGAAATCCCTTGGTCAAATGGAGATCAAGCCCTATCTTACAGAGATTCAAATTACTGCGGACGAAAACCACAGGAGTGTATATCATGAACCATCGCAACCGTTTGAACATCGGGGTTATTCTGCTGGTTATCATGCCGGTCGTGTGCATGGTCTCCAGCTTGGGGGCACAGGGGCTGGCGGGGGAATCGATTTGGACTTTTGACGGCGAGTGGCCCACCAAGCACATCGAAACGGCCGACCTTAATGGCGACGGTACTCTTGATGTCATCGCCGGTGAGCAGAGCAATGATTACTACGGGTATCCACATCAGGTGGTAGCCGCTGACGGCAAGACCGGCGACACCATTTGGATTTATTGGCTGCAAGACGCTGTCCGGTCGATGACCATCGGCGATGTGAACAACGACGGCGTGATGGATGTTATCGCCGCCGCCTCGCACCATTCCAGCATCACCCCGGACGGCTACGTGCACGCCATTAACGGCGTCACTGGTGTCGCCCTCTGGACATTCTATATCGGCGCCACCAACCAGGACGTCGCGGTCGGCGATTTCAACGGGGATGAGTATATCGATGTCGTCGTGGGCAGTTTTGACGATTACGTTTACGCTATTAACGGCGAGACAGGCGCGCAACTCTGGCGCAAGGAGATAGACGCCATGTGGGTCAACGCGGTCGCCACCGGTGACGTCAACGGTGACAACATCGACGACGTCGCTTTCGCTCACGAGTACCTGGCCGGCTTCGATAACTACTTCGGCGTGATCAACGGAGCTACCGGACAGTTCATCTGGGATTCCCTGGTGGCTTATGTTGTCCTGGATGCTATGATTGAGGACATCGACAACGACGGCCAGCCGGAAGCGATCTTTGCCGGCATCGACGCCGCCGATCAGGGCCACCTGTACGTTCGTAACGCCTCCGATGGCGCCCTTGAGTGGAGCTATGATTTCGGTCCGATCAATCACACTAACGGCGAGATCGATCTCTACACCTACGACCTCGACAGCGACACCGATCTTGACCTGGTCATCGGAAACTTTCTCGGCTGGCGTAAGGTGATTGCTTTTGATGGAACGGAACCATCGTTAATGTTCGAATCCGACAGTCTGGAGAGCTACCCCCGCGACCTTGCTTTTGCCGACGTGACCGGCGACGGGGACCTGAATATCGTGGCCGCTACCTGGGACCGCATCTCAGTGATCTCGGCGGTGGACGGCTCTCTGGTATGGTACTATGCAGTCTCGGGAACGATGTATGCAGTCGGTGTGGCCGAGTTCGATGGTGACGCCATTGTCGATGTCGCGGCGGGTGGCGGGGCTGGATTCACCGGAAGCCCCCCGAATCCCAGCAAATCGATCTGGGCACTCAGATCAACCCAGTCGCCGCTATTGTGGGAGTACGCATTCGGTGAGTACGGCAACGCCCTGGCCATAGCCGACCTGAACGGCGATGATTGCATGGACGTGCTGGTGGTGGCCTCGCTCGACGACTGGGTGTGGGCAATCGACGGCTGCACCGGCGATACGCTCTGG
>JAUXBJ010000049.1 GCA_030619425.1 bacterium | reverse complement strand
GGCTGGTATTTCAACAGACTCTTCAGCCGCCACGAGGTATTGAGCAGTGGGTAGTTCATGGCGATGACGTCGGTGCGGAAACCCTCGACCATCTGCAAGTACCATATTGGAAAGGTGTCACTGTCGCCCGCGGTGATAAGAATAGCATTCGGTTCGCACGTCTCAAGCAGGTTGCGGCCGTAATCGTACGGCGTGTAGTTTTGGCTCTGGTCGTTGATTTTCCAGTTAGCAAACAGAGCATTCACCGGCAGCGCGATCACCAGCAGCAAAGCTAACAGCCAGTCTACCGCCGGTCGGTATCCAGTCACTCTGGATAACAGTTGCATCAAAAAACAGGAACCAACTCCAATCCAAACTGCGAAGAGCATGAACGAGGCCAGGAAGTGGCGGTCCATCTTGCGGAAGTAGTCGACCGGGACGTTCAGGTAGAAGATCGCCAGCGCGCTTGAGCACAGGAACATGATCAGGATCAGTAAGGCTGCTCTCCTGCGCATGAAGCTGTACAGGAAACCGACGAGGCCGACCGCCAGCGGCAGCCCGTACAGCGCGTTCCATTTGACCCCCAGAGATTCGTAATCGAAGCCGGCGAAGTTCCACCCCAGATAGCGCAGGTACTCATGGTTGATCTGGGTATCCCACAAGGGGCCGTTGCGTTGCAGGATATCTGCTCCGAACACCGAGATACCCCGCTGCTTAAGAGCCAGGTAGTCCCAAAGACGACCGAAGGTCTCTGGGTTGGAGAAGTTGATCTGCGGGTCGAGTTGAGCACGAAACATGTTGAACAGTTGCAGCGATAATCCGAGCGCGAACAAACCCACACCGCACAACCACAGGCGACCGGATAGAAGCGTGCGCGGTCGTCGCACCAGCACCATTACGAAGAAGCCCGGCACGAACAAGAGGTTGCTCCGATGCACACTCAGGTCCAGACCGAAGATGAACACTGCCACCAACAAGAAGTTGCCGGCCCCCACAGCGTCCGGGTCTTCCCACCATCGCACCGCGAGGTAGAACAACACCGCTGCCGTAAAAAGGCTCAACCCGTACGGGTTGGTGTAGCCGGCGTGCGCCCAGACGCTCACTGCGAAGGCGAGAGTCAACGAGGCTACCAGCGCGCCGGTGACAATCGCCGTGTCATCGCTGTCATCATCGCCTCGTGCAAACCGCAGCAGCCGGACGATGGTGAAGAACACAATAGTCACCGCCAGCGCCGTCGCCAAAGCTAACAGCAGATTGAGCCGCGCCGACGGCGTCACGAAAAACGTCGCGAACCATGACAGACGTCCCAGCAACTGCAAGAGCAACGATCCCGGCGCGCCGTCGACCCCCATAGTTATGCTGCTGGCCATGTAACCGGCGCTGTCCCACCACCGGGGACCCGGCCAAAGCGTCAGACAGTAAGTAATCAGCGACACGAGGAAAACCCCGAGACCGGTGAACCGGACTATTAACCGACTGTTGGCCGATTCGGGTTCATTCTCCGATGTGACCACCTCGGGACGGCGCGGCCACAGTCCGCACGGAATCAAAACGAGGTAACCAAGAATCAGAAACAGCGGTGCGACCGTCATCGACCAGAAGGAATCCACGGGTGGCGTGCGCAGACAGACAAAACCGACTATGATGACTGCCAGACCGAGATAGAGCTTCGATGAAGGTTTCTGCGCACTGCTCATCCTGACTCCTTACGGCTAATGCTGTTCCCATTGTCCGATGCGATCCATTTGTATAATCGTGGACTGTCAAATATTTGTCAAGTAACTACTCGACCGGCGCTCGGTGAGGGACGCTGAGACATCAGCCCCCTTCGACTCCGCTCAGGGTGAGGTGGGAGAAGCGCTCAGGGTGAGGTCGGAGAAGCGTTCAGGGTGAGGTCGCATGGCGCGAAGCGCAAAGAAGTGATTTATCACCTCATGGTGAGCGGAGTCGAACCATGAGCGGAGTCGAACCATGACACTATATGCTGTCGTGTGTCTCTGCCCGACAGCCTTGGGAGCGTCAGACAGAGAGAGGTTGTCTCAAAATCTGCTTTTTCTGTCGCGTAGCGGCGGAGCTTATCTCCGCCGGCGACGGGACATTTTGCGGCAAACTAAACATTGTCGAAAACCTGAACTCCGCCCAGGTTTGAGTTAGACCAAACTGTAATGTTGTTCTTGACAGGAAACCGCCAAAGGTCAAGATTTGTATACTCAGTACTCAGGAGCACCACCAAATTCTATACAACGGATGGTGCGCCGGTAACGTCAAGAGGGTAAATCGCAGAACTGGATCAAGCTGCAGACCTGGAGGATCAAACAATGAAGGAAGTAAATCGTGTTTTAGTGGTCGGGATATGTGTTGTGGCGGCTATGCTGACGCTGACCTGTAGCGAGTTCACCGGTCCGGCGAACCTGCATGATTTCCCGGCGCCACTGGACGCCGTGGCTGAGAACATCACTCTGACCGTATACTCCGATGGTTGGGGCACCCTTCTTGAGACCACTACGTTGGCGACTGAGGGAGATATCGTGATCGATATCGAAGAGACCGATCCATATTTCGACCCGCCGCGCTACTATATCTATGCCGATGCCGACGGGTTTTACACCGAGTTGTATCAATGCACCAAAGGGGATGCAATAACGGTCGATCTCGACGGCGTGCCGCAGGTTCCAAACTCAGTCACCGGGGTGATAATTGCCCGCCAGACGTATTTCGCTGACACGTATCTGACTGATCAGGAAGTATGGCTCAGAAATTCGCAAGGCAACCTGCTGATTGCCACCAACACTGACGCGCAGGGTCGCTACGGGATCGCCGGGCTGCCTGGCGGGGAGTATACGGTCGACTTTTCCTACGAACAGATGCCGTTTCAACTGGCGGTGACGAATTCGAATTCAACGGATTACTCCGATCTCCGTTTCTGGGCGCCGATGCAGGAGCGAGCGCCATACCTTTATCTGTACCCGGAAAGCGAGCAGGACATACGCGTGCGGCTCGGTTTTCATGGCGGCGGATATGTCTACGAGTCAGAACCTCCGTATTGCGACGGCTGGTACGTTCGCGTGATGCCCGATGGCACTATCGACGGCAAGTACCGCTACCTGTTTTACGAAGCGCTGGTGTCGACCCGGTTGGATCACGATCTGGGCTGGCTGATCAGCGGGCATGGACTCGAAGCTGATCTTCGGGGTCTGTTGTCGCAGTTGGGTCTCATCGGGGCTGAGATCGATGACTTCCTACAGTTCTGGGTCCCCATTCTGGAGGGTCATCCCTGGTATGCCTTCTATCCGCAGGATGCCGAGGCGCTGATCACACTCGACATCACACCGCAACCAAAGACAGTCATCCGGGCGCTGTTTCTTATTCGGCCTCTTGAACGACCGGTCGCCATTACGGCGCCGCCGATTCCATCACCACCGAAGCGCGACGGCTTCACGGCAGTTGAGTGGGGTGTGATCGGCTGGATAGACTGACCAGAATACGAGATCACTGTTTCGTGGGCGGCAGACGTCCTCGTCTGCCGCACTGCGGGTGGTGTTGGGCGACCCCGCCCGACACAGGCAAGCCTGTTTTTCGCGCTTCGCGCTGCTCATGTCATACTGAGCGCAGTCGAAGTATGAGCGCAGTCGAAGTATGAGCGGAGTCGAACCATGAGCGGAGTCGAACCATGAGCGGAGTCGAACCATGACGGTAAGCAGCCCACTGGATGCTTCGGAGGCTACCCCACATACCAAACCTCAACCTTGTCTTTGCACTGTGACCCGCCTTTATTGTTATCCATCATGAGATGGTCGTCGTTGTTCCTGTTGTTGCCCGTACTCTTCTGGGGTATCTCGTACATCGCTATCAAAGTTGTGCTGCGCGAACTGGAGCCGGTAGAGATGATCTCGGCGCGGTTCCTGCTGGCCACGCCCGTGCTCTATTTGATTATCAGGATGAAAGGTCTGAAGGTCTGGCCGGTTGAAAAGAAGGGTCATCTGTTCGTGGCGGCCTTTCTGGTGTTTCTGCATTTCTGGGTGATGGCCACCGGTATGAAAGAAGTCGCGGCCACCAACACCGCCTGGATTCTGACCACCGCGCCGATATTCGTCGCCGCGCTGGCCTGGATCTATCTCAAGGAAGTGTTCAGCCGGCATCATTGGATAGGCTTTGGAGTTGCTGCGTTCGGAGTTGTGCTGTTGACGGCTAACGGAAGTCTGTCGAACCTGGCCTGGATCAACTCACGCGGCGATGTGATCGTGCTGGGATCGTGCGTGACGTGGGCGTTCTACACCGTGGCCACGCGCGACATCACCCGCAAGGTGCATCCGTTGGTGGCGACTTTCTGGATGACCGGCGTGGCGGGGTTAGTGTTTATTCCGTACACGCTGGCCACGAGTGGCGCGGGTATCTATCTGGCGATGCAGCCGATCACGACATTGAGCCTGGTGTTCTTGGGTGTATTCTGTTTGGCGGTGTCGTTCTGGTTATGGGCGGAGGGGTTGAAACGCTACACGGCCGCAGAGGTGGGGGCGTATCTTTACATTGAGCCACTGTTCACGATGGTCGCCGCGTGGGCGCTTATCAACGAAGCGATCACGCTCTGGATAATCCTCGGCGCTGTCCTGATCACCCTGGGCGTCTACATCTCCGAACGCAAGGGGAAGGTCAAACTGGTGGAGCATGATGTGTGAGCAAGCAAGCTTGTTTTTCGCGCTGCGCGCGCTACTATCCAAAGTTCCCACAGCAAGCTGTGGGGCACCCGTCCTATCCGACAGGTGGCAAGCCTGATTGGGTGGCCCGGACGTTCGTCCGACAAGTGGCAAGCCAGATTGGGTGGCCCGGACGTTCGTCCAACCGGTGGCAAGCCAGATTGGGTGGCCCGGACATTTGTCCGGGTTTCAAAACGACATCATCCTGGAAACTCATCAACAGACCACGGGACATCGTTCTCCCCAACTCGCGCCCGCGCGCTCGACCACACCCAAGCATTTGGATCGCTCACCAGTCCACGACGAACAGGATTCCACTCAATGTAGTCGATGGCCCTGCGTATCGTGTCCCAATCGTACAGATTCCGGTCGTAGCCGCCACCTTCCTGCCAGAACCTGTGTACAACACGTTTGCCACGCTGGGCACTTATCCTGTCGAGCGATTGTGGCGCTTGATCTCGCCAATAAGCAACTGCTCGTCGTGTGAAACCTTCTTTCAACACTCGAAGAACATGCGACATATCATAAGGATCGTCCTTGGGGTAGATCAACAGATGAACGTGTTCGGGCATGATGACATACGACCAGACGGCGAAATTGCCGGTGCGACGCGCCTCGTCCCATGCCTTGACGAGTTGCAGGCGCAAATCATCGCTTGTCAGGAGTTGTTGGCGGCGTTAGCATGAGAAAGTTAGGAAGTGGGCGTGGTTGGGGAGGTTGTAGGATGTGCGCTTCATGCTGCGTCTTCATCTGTTTTTGAAACCCGGACGAACGTCCGGGCCACCCTGTCGCGGCTGAATCTTCAGAAAACACCACATCCTACGGTGTGCACGATCTCCAGAACTCCACACAACACCAATCCGATCAGTGAGAAGAGCCCAAAAGTTCGCCATGGCAAGGCTCTTTTCGGAAACCAGTATTCATTATCAAGAAAGTACTTCCGCGACGCCCTAGCCATTCGCGCAAAGGCCTCTGGGATTTGTGTTATGAGTAGGACGCCGCCGAGGCCGCAGAACAGTATCTTGTCATATAACTGGTTGCACATGTAGAAACTGGGTTCTTCTGCCAAAGGCCATTTGTACCGGAGCACCCAGTACACCAACATCGGCAGTAGAACCGGCAGCGCTCGTTTCTGGACTCTGCGGTATTTTCCGTAGAACTCTGTCATAGTCTCGCGACCGCACATGATTGAGTGTTACAGATTCCCTCTTCGTGGCCCGGACATTTGTCCGGGTCTCAAAACCACGCTACTGCCTTGCCCACCATGATATGGTGGGCCACCCTGTGATCTAACTACTTCTCTTCCCCGCTCGGTGCGCTGGGGGCATCCGGTTCGATCAGTTTCCAGCCGAGGGCTTCTTTGACCTTGGTCAGGATTTCAGCACCGATGTCGTCGTGCTCGGAGATGAATTGCTTGGCGTTCTCACGCCCCTGCCCCAAACGCTCGGAGCCGTAGGTGAACCATGAGCCGGATTTGTCGATGATACCGTTGTCGACGGCAAAGTCCAACAGTTCCCCCGCCCGCGAGATACCCTTGCCGTAGATGATGTCGAACTCCGCATCACGAAACGGCGGAGCTACTTTGTTCTTCACCACCCGCACCCGAGTGCGCGAACCGATCACTTCCTGACCGTCTTTGATGGTGGCGATTCTGCGAATGTCCAGCCGCACGGTGGAGTAGAACTTCAGGGCGTTGCCGCCGGTGGTGGTCTCGGGGTTGCCGAACATCACGCCGATCTTCATCCGAATCTGGTTGATAAACACGACAGCGGTTTTGCTCTTGGAGATAATCGCGGTCAGTTTGCGCAGCGCCTGCGACATCAGTCGCGCTTGGAGACCCATGTGGGAGTCTCCCATCTCGCCCTCGATCTCGGCACGCGGCGTCAAGGCCGCCACCGAGTCGATAACTATGATATCCACGGCGCTGGAGCGCACCAACGTCTCGGTGATGTCCAGAGCCTGCTCGCCGGTGTCGGGTTGTGAGACCAACAGGTTATCGATGTTGACCCCCAACGCCCGGGCGTAGGTGGCGTCCAGGGCGTGCTCGGCGTCGATAAACGCCGCCTCACCACCGCATTTTTGCGCCTCGGCGATAATATGCAGCGCCAGGGTGGTCTTGCCCGAGGATTCGGGACCGTAAATTTCAGTGACCCGCCCGCGCGGAATCCCGCAGACACCCAGGGCGTGATCCAGCCCCAACGAGCCGGTCGGGATCACCTCTACCTCAAGGACAGTGTTATCCCCCAATCGCATAATCGAGCCTTTACCAAACGACCGCTCGATCTGGCTCAAGGCCGCCTCAAGCGCTTTCGTCCGGTCGCCCACAGTGCTGGTTGCAGCCATTTTTCCGGATCCTTTCTTTATCATGATCTTCCTATTTGTCATCTTAGCAAGAAACCATTTAGTAAAACGCAAATATATCACATTTCGCGTGAGATTAAAGTAAAAGATACCACTGACAAGTGCCGTCAGTGGAATCGCGCCGGGAGCAGAAAAACTATCGCTATACTGTCGACAGCATCAACGGAAGTCAATCGCGAATCCCAGCGGCAACAGCCAGGACAGCATGGGGCAGCTTCTCGGATCGGAATTGCGGCGAATGTGAAGAATTCTGCATATTCAGAGGAGGAAGCTGCTCCAGCGGCAGTGAAGACCTGGAGGTCCATTGTAACCGCCTGAATAAAACCACCTTATGGCGGCGTATTGCCTGGCCCAAAAAAGCTCAATTGGCACGTACATTGCTTGCCATAGAAGTGGTTTGTTATAGCAATTGGAGATTGTTGATGAAAACACTTGTTCTGATATTTCTCGCTTCGATAGTTGCCGCCACCTCTGCCTTTGCGGTTCCATCGCTGCAATTGTATATCCCGGGTGGGGAATACGACGCTGCCAGCGAGACCTGGTATACTACGGCACAAGATTTCGAGCTTTGGGTGGTCGCTGCCGGTCTTGATCATGGAACAATTTATGACATCCATCTGGTGGCATCGCTGTTAGGTCAAACTCCGACCGATGGCGCCTTGACTATTACGCCCGAGGGGGGTGTCGGCACGACCTATAACGCGGCTGACTACGCTTACGGCACCCCGCCGGAGTCTGACCCGATGCCGGGGCACGGAGTGTTTCCAGCGGACTATGTCGAGATGTTAGTGGCTGGCCAGACGACCTCCGGACCGTTTGTACCGGTTCAGGACTATGTGCCTGGCGGCGATGGCGGCACGAACCTCTATGGTCAGATATTCAAGTTTGACATCAGCACGACCTACAACGGCGGTGTCCATTTCGATTCCTATGGGTTCTACAATGACCCGGATGGTCGACGGATCTTCGCCCCATTCTCGCACGATGCCCAGACAGTCATACCGGAACCGGCTACCGTGCTGCTTCTGGGAATGGGTTTGGCAGCGGCCGGTTTGGTGCGACGGCGTAGGAAAAAGTGACCCTTCTGGATT
>JAUXBJ010000042.1 GCA_030619425.1 bacterium | reverse complement strand
GCCGTGTACACTACCTATCCGCTGCCCACCGGCGGTTTCTCGTTCGCCGGCGGTACATCATTCTCGGCCCCGCTGGTGGCGGGTGGAGCGGCACTGGCGCTTCAGTATGACCCGACCATGACCGCTGAACGTTTCCGCGAGTTGGCACGAACTACCGCCAACCGCGCCGACAATCCCGATAACGATTTCGGTTGGGGGCTGTTCAACGCTTTTCGCGCTTCCGGTATCCCCACGTTGGACGTCATTGACACCATTCGGGTGGTAGTCGGCGAAGTGCAGGAGATCGTGGTGAGTATGAACGGTTCACCGGAGACACCGCCGCTCCTGAGCCTGCCTGATGCACCGACCGGTGTCGAATTGGAAGATTACGGCGACGGCAGCGGTCTGCTGACTATCACCGGCTCAGCCGACAACCCGCCGCAGGTTCATTTTCATATTATCGCTTCCACCGATCTTTATTCCGACACGCTCAACATCATCCTGGAGACGATTGTTGTCACCGACCGCTCCATTTATGCCGGGCCGAACCCGTTTGCCGATTCCGTCCGGATTTTCATCGACCCCGCCGCCGGCTGGTTCAATTCTGTTTCAATTTTCAACGTCGCCGGCGAAAAGATATGGGAGAAAGTCAACTCACGTCCGGTTTCGACCGATAGCTTAAGGGAATGGACGATGATTGCCTGGAATGGCCGCAACTATCAGAGCCAAACGGCTGCCGCCGGAGTATACCTGGCCGTGGTTAGGACCGACCGACAGGAAGTCATCCTTAAGCTGTTGAAAACAAACTAAGATGTGAGCCTGATGACCACCAGGAGCGCTGCCCCACCCGTTGGGTTATGCCGTTGTGCCGAGTGCAAGATCGATCTGAGGGGGCGTTTTGTCTTTGTCGATGATGAGACGGAAACACTTCTGGGTCGTCCGCGAGTGGAACTGTTCGGCCAGCCAATAACGGACGTGCTGGATCGATCCTCGCAGGATGTTATCGACCATATCCTGGCCGTACGGAATCATTACGAAACGCACTTCGACTATGCTCCGCTCACCTTGATCTCCAAAGACGGCCGTCAACTGCCGGTCGATGCGACCATCTCACTCTGTTTTAACAGCGGTAATCCGGTCAACTATCAGTTGATTTTGAAACCCCACAGCAACCAGGTCCGGACGATCGGCGATATCGAGACCGGGCTTGGCGCCGACGAGTTTGTCGAGCGCTGTTTGGCGCTGGAGCCGACCGCTCGCTACCGACAGTTGGCCGAACTGCTCCGGGAATTCACAGCCGCCGAGCAGGTGGCCATCTATCTTATCACCGGGGACCATCTGGAGCCCCGATCCGGGGCTGCAAAAGACAGTGACTCGCCGTTTGTATTCGATTCAATGCCAGCGGTGAACGACCTGCATCAGAGAGTAGCTCTTGCCGATGAGGAGTACGCCTTTACCGATACCGATGACGCCGGGATGGCTCTTGACACCGACGGTGCGGCGCCGCCGGAATATGTCACCCGGGTATCAGTCGAGGAAGATGTCTGTCTGTTGCGGTTTATCTTCGACGCAACCATGATCTCGGATACTCAGCAGCAGGCAGTCACGCGCGCCCGTTTGGCCAAACGACTGGTTAGACACTTGTTCATCAAACGACCCGACCCGAGTGAGACCGATAGCCGCGACATCAACGTGCAGTTTACTATCGGTTTTCTATCGTCGCTGGGCATCGGCGCTTTCCTGACCGATGCGGCGGGACAGATAATCGGCTACAATCCAGCCCTGGCAGATATGCTTGGAGAGGTCGGCCTGGGCGAGACCTGTCATGACTTCGTCAGTCTTTTGGAACAGGGAGAGAACGCAGGTCTGGCCGCCCTGCTCGACCGTCGCCTACCCGATGGCAGCGGTGAACACCGAGTCGAGGTGACCTTGCCGTCCGGAGAACACTGCCTGCTGGTTGTTATGCGGTTGTCGGATGATGTCGCGGATCACAGTGCCTGCTGGGTGCTTATGCCCAAACCGGCCGGTAAGGCCGGGCCAACAGACAATCCCGAGAGGCCGGATGCTATGTCGAGGCTTATCGATGATCTGAAACCGACCCTCGATGAACTCACCACCACCGCTGAACAACTGAGCAGCGACCACTGTCAACAGGTAGGTAAGCTGGACGATATCGTGTTGGGTCGCCTTCACGACACCACTCGCACCCTTCACCAACTACTGGACGCCAACTCCCTGCCGCTGTCGTCATCATCGCAGGAATCGGAGTGATGTTGGAATCTCAACTGGCCATACTTCTGATAAGCGCTGACCGTGACGGTGCCAAGTCCCTGTCGAGAGAAATCAAGGAACTGTTCAAAGGTTGCCGGATTTCCGGATGCGAACCGACCCTGGTATTGCAAACACTGCGTAAGCGATATTTCGACCTGGCCGTGCTTCACTTGGAAAACAACGATCCCTGCTACTATGAACTCGTTCTGAACATCGGACACCTGGCCGCCGACATGCCGGTAATTGTTTCCATACCCTCTGGGGACGAATCCTGCGCCAGCCAATTCGACTCGCTGAATTCCGTACACTGTCTGATTAGAGACGATGGGTTCCAAAAGACGGTGACAACGGTAATCGAAGAAGTACTTCGCGATTCCGCCGACCGGTCACTCGACTGGATCGGATATGGCGACGGCGCAACCGAAACCCAGGCTGAGCTGATTCGAACTACCACCGGCACCCTGTCACACGAGATTAACAATCCCCTGATGGCTATCCTGAGTATATCTGAGTTGATTCTGAATGATAGCAAGAAGCACAACCCTGACGTTACCCGCAAAATAACTATGATCCGGCGCTCGGCTGAACGTATCGAATCGAGCCTAAAACGACTGACCGGCATCTCTGAGCCGGTACTAAGGCAGACTCCGACCGGGCCGATGATCGATATAGAGTTGTCACTTCGAACCAGGAAACGCTCCAAAACTCGGTCATAACTGCTAATAACGGTTGACAAACGGCGGCAGGTCTCTATTTTTGACCGCAATTCAGTTGACTGGGAGTAGCTTGTGAACTCAATGACAGGATTCGGCCGAGCCGAATTGACTACGAAAATCGGGAAATTCACCACTGAAATGGCGAGCGTAAACAATCGCTTTCTGGAGCTATCGGTCCGCCTGCCCCGTTCCCTTTTTGCCCTGGAGCCAAAGGTGCGCAAGCTGATTAACGGCCAATTGAAGCGTGGCAAGGTGCATCTTTTCGTCAACTACGAAATGCCGGAAGGCATGCCCGAGAAGTACCCTATCAACTACCCGGCAGCCGTCTCTTACTACCGTCAGTTGACAGCCTTGAAAAGAGAACTTAAGCTGAAGGATGACATAAAGCTGAGCGATTTGCTGCTGCTTCCGGAAACCAGTGCCTCAGACCAGACCAGCCTCGATTCCGACCGATTCTGGCCACCGCTAAAGCGATCGATTCAGAAGGCCTTGACCCAACTAATCGCTATGCGGCGCAAAGAGGGTCAGGCGATGGCCCGCGATATGGCTGCCCGCCTCAAAACTATCAGTCGCCTGAACCGCGAGATCACAGTATTGACGCCTCAGGCAGTGCAACTGTTCCGGACGAGGCTGGCTGAACGTCTCGAGGATCTGTTAGCGCGGCCCGTTGGAGACCCGGTCCGACTGGAGGAAGAGATCGCCATCTTCGCCGAGAAGGCCGACATTACTGAAGAATGCACTCGGATGGTCAGCCATATCGACCAGTTTCGGGCCACCATGAAACTGAAGGGTTCAATCGGCAAGACCATCAACTTCATCCTCCAGGAGATGAATCGCGAAGCCAACACGGTTGGTTCCAAGACTTCGGACATCAAAATTACCCGGGCGGCTATAGCTGTCAAAGACGAGGTGGAGAAACTTCGGGAGTTGGTTCAGAACGTTGAATAAGAGCCATCGAGACAGATCGGGGCGGGCCCAGTCGTTTGAGAAGCCGGGCAGGATTGTGATCATTTCCTCCCCCTCCGGTGGCGGAAAGACTTCGATCTGCAGACGTCTGCTGACACCGCTGCGTAAACGTCGGGGCTGGCGGTTTTCGATATCCTATACCACGCGCGCCAGGCGACCCGGCGAACGGCATGGCCGGGAGTATTACTTCGTCGATGAAGAACAGTTCGCACACCTGGCAAAGGACGATTTCTTCGCCGAGCAGTTCAAGGTTCACCTTTCTCGCTATGGAACTCCTCGGCAGCCCCTGGAGCAGGTGCTCAACAAAGGTGGCGTGATGCTATTGGATGTCGATGTCAAGGGTGCCCGGCGGCTTAAGAAGGTATACCCCCAGGCCGTCACTATCTTCATCCTGCCGCCATCGATCAAGGCTCTCCGACAGCGGCTTAGCAGGCGTGGCACGGAAACAAAGGCACAGCTTAAGGTGCGCTTCGATAACGCCAGGGAGGAAATGAAACTTTTTCAACGCTTTGAGTATGCCGTTGTGAATGACGAGCTTAGCAAAGCGGTGCGGCAGGTGCGGACCGTTATCGAGGCCCATTCTTGTCGCACGGAGAACTTTAACGCGGAACATTTGGTAAAACAACTTAGTTAGTATTATAGCTTTTTAATAGGAGTTTTGAATGCCGATTCACACTGTCGAAGGTCTGCCGGAGTTAGGGTTAAACCTCTACGAAGCGGTTATAGTTTCCTCGCAACATGCCAGGATACTGAACGCCAAACGCCTGGCGCAACTTGAGCGCTTGGGCGAAGACCCGTCGGTCGACCTGGAAACGCGCAAGATTACCGCTGTGGCCCTCAAAGATGTTTTGGACGGAAAAGTAAAGTTTAAGCGTCCGGACACGATGTAATAAGGTAAGCGTAGTTCGTTTACACAATTGAGAACATGCCAAAGAACTTAGTCATAGTTGAGTCACCCGCCAAGACACGTACCCTCAGTCGTTTTCTGGGGAAAGATTACGAGATAATGGCTACGATCGGGCATATCATCGACCTGCCCAAGTCAAAGATCGGAATCGATGTCAAAAACGGATTCAAGCCGGACTATCAGGTAATCAAGGGCAAAGAGAAAGTAATCAGCGCGCTGAAAAAGGCTGCTCGCAAAGCCTCTACCGTGTATCTGGCTCCCGATCCGGACCGTGAGGGCGAGGCTATCGCCTGGCACATCGCCAACAGCATCGCCAACGGTGGCGCTCAACTCGTACGAGTGACCTTCAACGAGATCACCGAATCGGCCGTGCTTGAGGCGATCAACAACCCGCGCGAGATCAACATGAATCTGGTGAACGCCCAGCAGGCGCGGCGGGTGTTGGATCGGATCGTTGGTTATACAGTGTCGCCGTTCTTGTGGAAAACAGTTGCCTATAATCTCTCAGCCGGGCGTGTGCAATCGGTAGCGTTGCGTCTGGTGTGCGAGCGTGAGGCCGAGATTCAGGCTTTCAAGCCGCAGGAGTATTGGCAGATTGCGGCCGATCTGATCGCCGGCAAGAATGAGAAGTTCACCGCGCGACTTTATCAGATCGATGGCAAAACGGTTGTCCGACCAACCGAAAAAGGTCCCAAAAAGATCACTATCACCTCTGAGAAAGAGGTCAAGGGCTATCTCGAAGAACTCAAGGTCGCTGACTACCTGGTTTCACAGGTCAAGAAATCCCAGCGCACGCGCCGCCCCTTTGCTCCGTTCATTACTTCGACTTTGCAGCAGGATGCCGCCCGTGTATACCGTTTGTCGCCCAAGGCTACCATGTCGACGGCGCAGAAACTTTACGAAGGGATCGAAATCGGGCAGGATGGACCCACCGGCCTGATCACTTATATGCGCACTGACTCGCCAAGGGTGTCGAAAGAAGCGCTGGGTGCTGTGCGCAAATATATCGGCAAGGAGTTTGGCAAAGACTATCTGCCGGCCAAGCCCAATTTCTATGGATCGAAAAAGAAGGCCCAGGATGCCCACGAGGCTATCCGGCCCACCTATATGTCGCTGCCGCCTTCAAAGGTGAAAAAACGTCTCACGCCGCAGCAGTTCAAGCTGTACTCTCTGATCTGGAATCGATTCGTCGCTTCGCAGATGTGCCCGGCCACTTTCAATGTCGAGACGGTCGATATCGAGGCCGGTCGGTTCTTGTTCCGAGTCACGGCCCAGAAGATCGCTTTCGACGGCTTCCTGAAACTCTATCGTGAGAGCAAAGAGCCGGATGAGAACGGCAAGAACGGTAACGGCGCCAATGTCGAAAGCCTGCCGGAACTCAGCGAAAAAGACCGGCTCAAACTGAAGGAGTTGAAGCCGAGCCAGGCTTTCACCAAGCCGCCGGCCCGTTTCTCCGAGGCGATGTTAGTTAAGGAACTGGAGGCTGAGGGTATTGGACGACCTTCGACTTACGCTTCCATTATTTCCACGCTCAAGGATCGCAAGTATGTCGAGGCGCAGGAGCGCAAGCTGGTCCCGACCGATCTCGGCACGACGGTTAACCGAACCCTGGTGGAAAATCTGCCCGATGTCTTCAACGTTGCCTTCACCGCCGAGATGGAAGAAGAACTCGACCTGGTTGAAGAAGGCGCCGAGGACTGGGTGACGGTGCTCCAGGAGTTCTACGAGCCGTTCATGGAGACGATCGACGATCTGAAAAAGCGTGAAAAAGAGATCAAGGCTTCGATGGTCGAAAAGACCGACGAGATTTGTGAGAAGTGCGGTTCGCCGATGGTTATCAAGTGGGGTCGCAACGGGAAGTTCATGGCCTGCTCGGCCTATCCCGATTGCAAGTCAACCAAGCCGCTGCCGGGTGAGGAAGCCCAGATGGAAACTGACGAAGTCTGCGAAAAGTGCGGCTCACCGATGGTGGTGAAAGTCGGACGTTTCGGACGCTTTCTGGCTTGCTCCGCTTACCCCGATTGTAAGAGCACCAAGGCGATCACGCTCGGTATCGATTGCCCGAAGACCGGCTGCGCTGGTCAGATTGTCGAGAAACGTACTCGCGGCAAGAAACTGTTCTACGGTTGTTCCAAGTATCCCGAGTGTGATTTTGCCAGTTGGGACCAACCGGTCAAGAAGAAATGCCCTGAGTGCAACCATCCTTTCATGGTAGCGAAAGTCTCCAAGAGGAAGGGTGAGTTTTTGCGCTGTCCCGACTGCAAACACGAACTGGTCGAATCCAAAGAAACCACCCCCGAACCAACGGCGTAGAATCCAAGTATCATCGTCTTTACCGTAAGTTAAGATCCCTCGCGGACCTGACGTTTGCTGTCTTGGCTCCGGGCGCGGATATGTCATTGCCAATGTCCTCCACATAAGCTATCTTCTCAACAGCCATGATTGCGGTTCGTAGTTCCATTGATAAGGTGCCAAGGCAATTGGTGAAAGGTGAACGTATTGAGCCTTTTCGTTTTGGCGGTGAAGTGTAATGGCAAGTTTGACTGAAAAAGCTCTCAGCGCAAGGCGAGAGTCCAAGTATATCGAATTCAAGGAAGGCTTCGATCCGAGTTCTCGTGCCGAATGGTGTGAGATCATCAAGGACATTGTCGCAATTGCCAACACGGGAGGGGGGATTATCCTCTTCGGCGTTGACAACGTTGGACGTCCTGTCAACAGGAGTATAGACGATATTGCGCGGCTCGACCCCGCCGAGGTTTCTGACATGTTAACTAAGTACACGGGTTCAAACGAGTTAGAAATCGAAATCCACGAGTTGAAAAAGGAAACCAATCAGGTATTCGGTTTCGTAGTGCATGCTACACCCACCCCAATCGCCTTCAGAAACCCTGGCACCTACAAAATCGGCGACGGCAAGCAGAAGAGTGCGTTCAGCAAGGGGACCGTGTACTTTCGTCATGGCGCCAAGAGCGAACCAGGTACCACCGAAGACCTCCGCAGGGCGATTGACAGACAGGTCGATTCGATACGCAAATCTTGGATGAAAGGTGTCAGAAAGGTAGTTCAGGCTCCGAAGGGTTCACAGATTGTTGCGCTAACACCTCCCAGCAGCATAGCTGGTGCCACGGCTACAGTGACGACATTCAAGCCAGTTAAGGATTCCAAAGCAACTCCGGTCCGGCTGACACGTGATACGGAAGGTGTATCAGGAATACTCGTGCACGAGCAATTGGGTGACGGCATCTTTGACGAAATAAACAATGTAATCGACGCGAATAACGTCCTTGCACAAGGTCGGCCCGGATTCTTCCTAGGCGAACCTGTGTACTACAGGATATACTCCGAAAGAGAGCATGTTCGTCAAAACGATACAGTCATTCACTCGCTTCTGAGCTGCGCCACATCGAGTTTCTATGCTCCTTGGATTTACTGGGCTGGGATGCTGTCTGAGAAACTAGTGGGGCGTGCGCTTGGCGACCTATATCTGCAGCCCAAGAGCCCGAACATCCAGCACCTGCTACGTGCAGCGGTCCTGCTAGGTGAGGAGTTCAGCAAGTGGTTGTACGGTAGATGGCAGAAACAATGGAAGAGCGTTTCACAGCCACCTGGATTCTTCTGGAGTTTCCAAAAGATGACAAGCCAACTTAAGAGTAAGAGCCCGATGGAGATAGCCCTACGGACTTCTTCTTCGGCCGTGCTGCAGGCAGCAGACGACCAGAAACCAACTGTGCGGAGCGCGCTCACCGAGCCTGTTAGGGCAGCCATCCACTTATCCAACCAGTGTTTCCAAGTATTCGAGGGCAATAGGAAACTCAGAACGTCCACGCGATTACTGGATATACTAGCTAGTGGCGATGTACTCAGAGATAAATCGAGTGGGATTGTTCGCGCATTCAAGGAGCATGTCGGAGATCGACACTCTGAGACGATCTGAGTTCGGATGCATGATAGAACCCACCCAGCCGCCCGCTGTCACCCTCAAACTCGTTTGGGGGATGGCTGTTCCCTGACGCAGCCTAAGATGTCAGGATCACAAGGATCCTGACCT
>JAUXBJ010000260.1 GCA_030619425.1 bacterium | reverse complement strand
TTTTGGCCCTATGTTCGTCCAGATTATCATGAACTGCAAGCAACTTCCATCGGAGGAAACATGAATCGCAACGCTCTGATCACCGCAACCATGCTACTAATTCTTCTGGCCCCATTGTCTTTGATGAGCCAGACCAGCGAGGAGGAACCTGCTTCCCTTCTATCCAAGGGTGAATACATACCCGATATTGCGACCTTTCTCAATATCGGCGGCAACAGCCCTGCGGGTTATAGTTGGGATGGAGAGTCTGTCTTTTTCAGATCTTCCATGTCCGGCGCCAGGCAGATCTATCGGATTACCGAGCATGGCTGGCCGTATCAACTGACGACATTTGAGGACGGAATCGATTTCTTCATCCTGTCCTACGGTGGCACAATGGGAATCATCGGAGCATCGATCGGTGGTTCCGAGCAATCCCAGTTGTATCTGATGGACGCCAAGACGGGTCGCGTCCTGCAGTTGACCAGCTTTGAGGATGTTCAGACAGGCTCTGTCACCTGGGCCAGAGATGACCGGTCGATTTTTTATCGTTCCAACCAGGAGAACCGTCGCGATTTCTTTATCTATCGCATGGATATCGCCACCGGTGAAGACAAGAAAATCTTCGGCGAAAAAGACGGTGTGGGCGGCTACAATTATATCACCGACATTTCGCACGACGGCACTAAGCTGATCATCGCCAATTATACTTCCAACGCTAATAACGAACTGTACCTGCTCGACCTCGAAACCGGCCAGTTCCAGAAGCTGAACGACGACGACCACGACGTCATGCACGACTCCCCCACGCTGATGCCTGACGGCAAGACGATCTGGCTTACCTGCAACGACAACAAGGACGGCATCCAGCGCCTGGCCACCATGACTATCGGTGATCCCAAGATTAACTTCGTCAACGATGGCTGGATCGACCCCAAGTGGGAAATCGACGGCATGCATTTCTCGCGTGATTTCAGGTACCAGGTCGCCCAGGTCAACGAAGACGGCTACCTGCGGCTGAAAACGCGTGAGTTTGAAACTCGCAAGGAAGTGCCCGCCCCACCCCTCGACGGCATTCTGGGCGGCGGCATGTTCGACCAGCACGGTTCCTGTCTGGTTTCATTTACGGGTCCGACACGAGCGCCGGATGTTTGGAAGTGGAACCCGCAGACCCTGGAGTTGAGGCAGTTGACGTTTTCGATCTATGCCGGTATCGATCGCAATCTCTTCCGCGACCCGGAGTTGGTTCGGTTCAAGAGTTTCGACAATCTGGAAATCCCTGCCTTTTTGTATCTCCCACCGGACTACGAGAAAGGCAAGCCGATTCCATTTATCGTCCATGCTCACGGCGGTCCGGAGAGTCAGTTCAAACCGTACTTCCTGCGCAATGTTCAGTACCTGATGCTCAACGGCTATGGCATCCTTGCGGTCAACCCGCGTGGTTCATCCGGCTACGGCCGCGACTACATGAACCTCGACAACTATAAGCTTCGCAAAAACTCGCTCAAAGACTACAAGGCGAGTGTCGACTGGCTACTTGAGAACGGCTACACCAAACCGGGCATGATCGGCATCCGCGGCGGCTCCTACGGCGGCTATGTCGTGGCCGGAATGATCACGGAGTATCCCGATCTGTTCGCGGCAGCCATCGATATCGTAGGGATTGTCAACTTCAAGACCTTCCTGGAGAACACAAAACCTTACCGCCGCCATCTCAGGGAGGCGGAATACGGACCATTGACCGATCCGGAACACCTCAAGAATATCTCGCCGATCCACAAAGCCCACCTTATCAAAACGCCGTTGCTGGTGGTGCATGGTGAGAACGATCCACGAGTACCGGTCGATGAGGCGCGTCAGATTCTTGCTGCTGTAGCAGCCAATGGCGGCATTGTCGATTCACTGATCTTCCGCGACGAAGGTCACGGTTCCGGCAAACGCGTGAACACTATCAAAGAGTACCGCAAACAGGTGGAGTTCTTCGACCGACATCTGAAACTGTTGGACGTCGACAAGAAATCTGACTAATTGTTCACTCTCGTGGGCGGCAGACGTCCTCGTCTGCCCCTTCGTACGATGTAGTAGGGCAGCATCCCCGCGATGCTGCCCTTTTCTGTTTCGCCCTGAGCGCAGTCGAAGGATGAGCCCAAACCGTAGGTCGAAACCCCTGTGCCGAAGGTCCGCCGAAGGCGGGGTTTCGACACAGGCATAGCCTGTTCTTCACGCTGCGCGCGCTGAAGAAATAATGTGCGCGGTGGATGTTCGCATCCGCCGCGTTTTCCGTACTTGTCGGACGTCATGTTCATGGGGTTGCCAATCGCATAGTAACCCCGCCGCAGGTTTTGCGCTATGCGCATTTGCACTTGACAAAAAGCACGGACTGTGTTATCTATGCTTGAAGGCTGCGCTGTAGGGGCGGAGCTTAAGGCCGGCCGGTTCCGGTGGCCCACTGGCTGGGGAAATTTAGTTAATAATGATACATCGCGTCCGTTGGACGGAAGCATTTCTCTGCGCGGGAAGCTCAGCGCTGCTGATTTCGGCAGCGCATCTGTATCCCGAATTGCGGTTCGTATCGCTGTTTGCATTGGTGCCGTTCTTGTGGCGGGCCATCAGGGCAAGCCTGATCGAGTCCATGGTCCTCGGTGGCCTGCTGGCGCTGTCGTACGCTTTTATTGCCATTCGCCCTGAGTCGTGGGCTTCTCCCGGCACACTTATTCTCACCGTGGTCGGCCTTGTCGTTCTCTTCGCTCTCTACGGGGCAGCGGTCAATAGAATCAAGACTCGGATTGGCTTCAACGCTATCTTCATCGCGGCCCTATGGCTGCCGCTTGAGTACTTCCTGAGCGAATATGCGAATCTGGAGTATCTCTTCGCCATTGCAACAGACGAGTCCGGCTTTCTGCTGAGAATCGGCTCGCTTTTCGGGATGCTGACGATCCCCTTCGTTGTCGTGCTCATCAACTCGCTGATTCTGATTGTCTTACGGCAGCTTGTTCGAGTTCTACGTTCATGCGACACGCACCCCATACCAGAGAAAAAGCGGACTTCCCCCCCCTTCAAAGAAATAGCCTATGAAAGACGCTGGTATTGCTACCCTGACGTCCGCGCCCCGCCGCGAGTGGCCCACTGACCAACCCCGCGCATGAATCTGAGCGGATGTCCCGCCGGTTCAATGGACCGTCGGCCTCGGCCGAACGGGTGGCTGGTGTTGTCACGTTCAAGGGCTGACGTACGGCCGTGTTCTGCGCGAGGAAACACTGACATGAAGTGTTCGGGACCCAGGAGCATAGGACTCTTGACAATATCCCGGACGAAGGGTAAAATAGAATGCGCAAACTTATCTTAATCTTAATCTTAGGCAGTTTCCTGCTCGCCACGAGCGGCAGCGTGTGGGCGAGAGAGAAAGCGGACTCGGATCCAATAGGCAGCCGAACCCACTGGAACCGGTACGAAGTAGAGTTCAGCACCTACATTGATCATAATGCAGTGCCTGGAGCTTTAAACGTCGGGGATCCTGAACAGGTGCTGTACACCGAACCGCCAGACCCGCCAGGTCCTCCCGAGCCCAAAGACATCCAGAATTTCGGCGGCGACGGTGAGGCAGACGCTCTGGCCAACTATGTGGATGCATGGTTCGTCGAGTTGCTGGGTAATCACGCCGATCTGCTGGTCTCCTTTGAAGGCGACCCTGCAACCAACTGCGTGTACGTGGAGACGCCGGCTGGAGGCAGAGGTGTCCGGTGGACTCACTTCCTTTTCGACAGCCCCGGCGCTTTTGCGGTCAATGACGGTCCTCCTGATACCGTGGAGTTGGACGGCTTGCAACTCTGGGGTGAGGATACGGGCAATTACGGCAACCAGTACTCACTTCTGGGCGACCCTGTGTCGTCAGTAAGGTGGTATGATCCGGGCACCGGAGCCACAGGCGGCTATGTCCCCCACGCCGACATCGTCTGGGCGGTCCACAACGTGCCCTACCTGCCATGGACAGGCCTCGATAGTGATATCGATTTGGATGCCTTAATGTGTCAGGATAACGCCGGATTGGATACCACGTGGGACGTTGGGGACGAGATCATATTCAGCGTCCGAGCAGACCCGGCCGGAAGCCCGCCCGGGTGGGACGGTGGTGAAATCCTCCACCTGGCCAAAACGCCCGCCGGACTGGTGGTCAGCTACCTGGCCCACGGAGGCCACATCTGGGACACACCTTTTGATGTGGCAACTGCTTTCGGCGTGGCTACTGATGAGGTCGATGCCATTGAGGCCGACTATTTTCTCTATGATATCCCCTCCCACACGAACCTCGGCATACTCATCCTAACCCTGCTGCTGTTGTTGGCCGGTGC
>JAUXBJ010000337.1 GCA_030619425.1 bacterium | reverse complement strand
TAAAAACCAGCACCGGACCAGAACACTGCCCAAGCTGGATGGCCAACAGCCGGCTTTTATCCTGGTTCCTGATGATAAACATTTCGTGACTAACTTCGACCGGAGTCGCGCCGGAACGGTCCATTTCAATCCGGGTCGGGTCTTCCATTAGTTTCTCAGCGATAGCTTCTATTTCTCTCGGCATGGTTGCTGAAAACAGCATCGTTTGATGTTTATCAGGAATCGATTTCATTATTTTCTTAATGTCAGGAATGAACCCCATATCGAGCATCCGGTCGGCTTCATCTAATACAAAAACTTCAACGTTTGCAAGATTGACCGTTCTTCTCTCGATATGATCCATTAGACGTCCGGGAGTGGCGATGATCATGCGAGGATTCTTCTTGAGAGCATTCCGCTGCAGAGACATCGAAGCTCCCCCAATCAAAACGGCCGAACGAATGTTCAGAGGTTGGCTGATAGCTTGTAGTGATTCTTCCACCTGGATGGCCAACTCGCGAGTCGGGACCACAACAAGCCCCATACTTCTTTTGCCTTTGGACAAACGCTGCAACATCGGAATTCCAAAGGCCAAAGTCTTACCGGAGCCCGTTTGTGCTATGGCGATAATATCATCGCCTTGAATACCGACCGGTATCGCATCCTTCTGAATTGGAGTCGGTTTCTCAAAGTTGAGTCGGTCGATCGCTTTTACTAAGCTCGGTGCAATACCCAGGTCATCGAATCCGTTGTGCGACCGACCGGTGGTTCTGACACTTTTTCTAAAAAAGCTTTCTAAAGCAGTGTGATGTGATTGTTGGTTAAAGTTCAAAAAGTTCTCTCATATGGGTGTAAAGTTTAGTGGAGGTAATAATCCGATTGGGACAATAAACTTACAATTCGATAATTGTCAAGGACAAAGAATTATTTTGTATGCTCAGGCGGACTTTCCCCGGGAATCTGGGGTTAAACAGCGATACTTGGTATTTGTGGTCGAAGTACGTCCCCGTGCGCCGACAACTTTTCGGGGTGAACGCGGTAGACGAGGACGTCCACCGCGCACTAAAAAATACTTGTAGTAGCCAGCACCCACATTGGCATGTATATTCAGAATCGTGGAATCGCAAGAGACCGGAGATGGCTGTGACCCGAAAGTGTATTCTCGTAGTCGAAGACGAGCAAGACATAGCTGAATTGATCGCGTACAACCTGGAGCGCGACGGTTTTCAGGTTGAATCCGCACTATCCGGCGAGGAAGGGCTGAGAAAGGCAAGAGTTGTCCATCCTGATCTGGTTGTGTTAGATATCATGCTTCCCGAGATAAACGGTCTTGATGTTTGCCGAGCACTCAGATCGGCTGAAGCCACGCAAGGTATTCCGATTATCATGCTGACAGCGCGTGACGAAGACATCGATATCGTGACAGGTCTGGAAATCGGTGCTGATGACTATATCACCAAACCTTTCAGTCCGAAAGTCCTGATTGCGCGCATACGCACCGTTTTACGTCGCCGCAAGGAATCAGTAGAATCCTCAACTTCATTCCTCGAGTTGGGTGAATTGACGATCGACCGAGGAAAACACATGATTACAGTAAGCGGTAGTCCGGTTGAACTCACCTACACTGAGTTTGAACTCTTGTCTGTGCTTGCCCGCCGCCTCGGTTGGGTCTTCAGCAGATCCCAACTGATTGATTCCTTGCGAGATGGACAACTTGTGATAACCGACCGAGCCATTGATGTCCAGATAGCTAACCTGAGGAAGAAACTGGGTGTGTGTGGACACTATATTCAGACCGTTAGGGGTGTTGGCTATCGGATGACGGAGACGCCATGAGACGCCGCAAACTGTTCTGGAGGATATACCCCTACTACTTCGCAATAATCGTCGTTTCTATTGCGCTGACCGCATTCTACGGTGCTCGCGAGATGAGGACGATGTACACTGATGAAATTACTGCTACCCTCGAAGCACGTGCTCGGATCGCAGAGCGATTTCTGAAGCCTCTATTGACGGAAGGCGATACTGTCCTCCTGGATCGGGAGTGCAAGGAAATCGCAGGCCTCTCCAACACCAGGATCACAATTGTAAATCCTGAGGGTAAGGTGCTTGGTGATTCCAACGAAGATCCTCGCTCGATGGAAAATCATGGCACACGTCCGGAAGTGGCGGATGCTATGAGGGGACAGGTCGGCATTACGACGCGATACAGCAATACGCTCCAAACGACAATGATGTATGTTGCCGTTCCCGTGACGGAAAACGATGAAGTCGTTGCTGTCATACGAGCGGCTCTCCCCGTCTCTGCGGTCGAGGATACTCTGGCCTCTTTCTATCGAGACATCATGATCGGCGGTGTGGTTGTGGTGATGCTGGCAACTCTGGTCAGTTTGGCGGTTCTTCGACGTCTGACCGGCCCCCTCAGAGAGTTGCGAGATGGCGCCGGCCGATTCGCTGATGGTGACCTTCACTCCAAACTACCGATACCGGATACTGAGGAGATAGCGGATCTGGCTAAATCCATGAATAGCATGGCCGCGCAGCTTGACGCACGCATTCGCACTATTGCGGAGCAGCGCAATGAGCGAGAGGCGATTATCTCGAGCATGTCGGAAGGTGTGCTGGCGCTTGACGCTAACGAGAAAGTCGTCTCGCTCAACCGGGTTGCATCTGATTTCCTCGGGCTGGACCCGGAGCAAACTTGCGGGAGAGCGATCTACGAAGTCGTCCGTATCCCCTCGCTATTGGAGTTCGTCGAAAAGGCCTTGCATAGCTCCGATCCCACAGAGATAGAAATTAGCCTGCAGGGTACGCCCGAGAGATATCTCCAGACGCATGCCGCCACCCTGAAAGACAGTTCGGGTGAACGTGCCGGTGTGGTTTTGGTATTCAATGACATCACCCGACTTAAGAAACTTGAGAGCGTTAGACGTGATTTCGTTGCCAACGTTTCACACGAGCTAAAAACACCCATTACGGCCATAACCGGCTCAGTCGAGACACTTCTTGCCGGAGCCCTGGACAGTCCAGACGACAACCGAAGGTTTCTTGAAATGATCGCAAGGCACTCTGATCGGCTGAACAGTCTGGTCGATGACCTGTTGTCTCTGGCGCGCCTTGAGAGCGAACCCGAAAAAGAAGAAGTCACACAGACCGACTGTCGACTTACCGAAGTGCTGCAAACTTCAATACTTGCTTGTCGCGAAAGAGGCGCTAAACTCCAGGTGAAGTTGACAAGCTTCTGTGACCCCGATCTGAAAGCAGATATCAACCGGGCACAATTGGAACAGGCGGTCACAAACCTCATTGACAACGCCATCAAGTTCAGCGATCCCGGCTCGACCGTTTCTATTGAGGCGGCAGTGGCTAACAACGAAATCGTGATCTCGGTTCAGGACAATGGGGTAGGTATCGCCACAAAGCATCTACCGCGCCTGTTCGAACGATTCTATCGAGTGGACCAGGGCCGCAGCCGAGAGGTTGGGGGAACCGGCCTTGGACTGGCCATTGTCAAACATATCGCAGTGTCTCATGGCGGGCGTGTCAGTGTTGACAGC
>JAUXBJ010000321.1 GCA_030619425.1 bacterium | reverse complement strand
CGACCGGGGCACGATGGTGACAATCGGCGGCGGCAGCGATGAGGGACAACAAAAGAACAGCCACTCCCCCAACCAAATCGTGGTAACGGATTTTACAGCGGTGATTGATGAGATCGTACTCCTGGTGGAACAACTCGATCAGCCACAGCGACAGATATCGATAGAGGTCAAAATCATCGAAAGCAAGGTGGACTCCAAATCCAAATTAGGATTCGCCTGGCCCACCAGTGTGACCACTTCGTTGGGCGCCGGTACGCAGACTATCAGCGAAGGAAGTGAATCCGACGGGACAACAGAAACCTATCAGACCGAACTGGAGAACGTCGCCGGCAGTCTCAATCCTCATACCGGCCGATGGACCTGGGGAACGCTCACTGTCGATCAGTTGACGGCGGTGCTCGATCTGTTGAATCAGGCAGGAAACAGCAAACTGATTTCCGACCCTCATATTACCACCCTTGAGAACCAGGAAGCGTTCATCAAGGTGCAGACGGTGATCCCGATCGCCACTATCAGCCGGTTTTCAGAAGGCGCTGCGACCCAGGACATCCAGACGTTCTATGACGAAGAGGTGGGCATCTCGCTCTACGTAACGCCGCGTATCAATGAGGACAACCGGATCACGCTGGACGTGCGTGCCCAGATCGAGGACATCATCGGTTTCGCCGGACCTTCCGATAATCAAAAACCGATCACGTCATCGCGCTCGCTAAAAACCACCGTGATTGTCAACGACAGCGAAACGGTGGCGTTGGGTGGTCTGCTCAAAGAAACCGAAATAGAACAGACTCAGAAATTTCCCTTGCTGGGTCATATCCCAATCATCGGAAGCTTGTTATTCACCAACAAGTCGACCGAAAAGACCATGACCGATCTGATAATACTTATCACGCCCCGGATTATGCCGTGATCATTTGCGAGAGCACATCCAGCGTCGCGAGCGACTGAACCAAAGCTGCATGATCAGCAGCAACAACGCCCCGTCAAGAATCAGTGGTTGCAAGGCTGAACCGTCGATATCATCAGCCGCCTTGAAACAACCGCAGTCTATATCGAGACCGCGGGCCACCGCCAAAGTTAGGGCTCCTATGAATGCAATAGTCATAACATTGACCCACACAATTGCGCCGCGATATAGAACCCCGAAGATCAACGCCAGTCCGGCCAGCAACTCCACCCAGGGCAACACCAGAGCTATCAAGTTAATCAATGAACCAGGCATCAGATGGTAGTACCAGATCGACCGAGCAAAAGAGCCGGGGTCAATGATCTTGTAGACCGAGGCTGATACGAAAACCACTCCAACTGCCAACCGCACAGCCATCGTGAGATAATCATTGTCAATTATTCGTCGCATTGCCGTCTCCGTTCGATGGGGAGATGGAAGCGTTCCCATTCACGAGAACCGCCGAAAAAAATCGCCACGTCGGTGTAGGCCAGGGCCTGCAGATTACGTGCCAGGTGAAGCGACACATCGCACTCCTCGCCCGAACAGAATATGATAATCCGCTCATCTTTGGACAGGTGCGACAGGACGGAATCGAAATACGGCTCCAAGTCCCCCTCCGGCAGGTATTCAAAGGGGATGTTGATGGCTCCCCGAATCGTACCGCACTCGAACTCGTCCGGAGCACGGGCGTCAACAAAGAGAGCGGCCCTGGCGTTGAAATCGAGTTGGGCAACGTCCACAGCGATAAACGGCGCGTCGCCGGGCTCAACATCAGGCGGCAAGATCGGCCCATCACCATCGTGCAAGTCACGCCAGTTACCAATGAAATCAAGGCGGTTGGGCGAGACCAGATTCAGCCCCAGTCCCAACGCGGATGCAATTACCAGAATGTAGATCGTCTGCCTTAGCGCCACCGAAGTCTCCTCATACGTTACACCATTATACCGTCGCGCGGCAAATCCGTTTGGCCTAATTGGCTCTGCAGTATCAGATGCCGGGATCGGATCAGGCGTCACCCAAGAAACGTACTTTCCCTTTGTAGGTCAAGGATTGTGTCACCCCCGCGTGTTCTGAACAATAAAAAGCGGGACTCATGATATGGACGAGTCCCGCGAGTTTCGATGTTCGCTGTCCCACATGGGACCGAGCGAAAACTTACGAAGAGTCAATTCGGATTAAGGTGCTCCACATGCTTGTCAAGCCGGGATGAAATCAACATGTAGCGACCACGAAGTATCTTGCTGACCACGTGCGAAAACTTAGTTGGCGTCAACATCTGCAGACCATACGAATGCCAGCAGTTCTTTTCTCCCAAGCTTGCAAACTTTTGGTTTTCCTTTCTCTTCGGCATAGCGCATCTCCTCTACTTGTTCCCCCTCTCTTACCACGTAGCAGTACTCTCGATCTCAGTTAGCGGTGAGGAAACAGAGATGCTCAACAAAAACCTATCACCTCCTTCGTTTGTCTCATCCTCCCCGAAAGATGAGTTCACGACTTCAACGGACTCTCTGTATAATAGTTTCCTGACATACACCTACGACGCCATAATCTTCTGTAACTTTTTGATAGCGCGCTGCTTGTAAATATTCACAACCTGTTGAGCCACTCCCAGAATCTGCGCAATCTGTCGCTCTTTTTTACCTTTAAGGTAATACCCGATCACTTGTTTCTGGCGTGGTGACAAGGAGTGACCGATATGCCAGCGTAGTCTGGAGCGAAACTTATCCAGGGCGGCGCCGGGTGAGGTGGGAGTACCGGTGGCGTAATAAGCAGATTGCTCGTTGGCGAACGACTCCAGGAACAACTTGTCGACGAGCACTTCGGCGAAATCGCTTTCCTTCTTAGGAGGCACTGTAACAAGCTCCAAATTAATAGCTTAGGTAGTAATCTTCACAAATCTCTTTAAGTTGAGGCATAGTAATTGAGAATTCCGCCGCCGTCTTAAGACTGATCTCATAAAGAGCAACCTTGCGCTCCTGACTGGTCAGATCTTTTGGCAGGCTCTCGTACAACTTGCCATAATGGGTCAGCGCTTGCTCTTTGAGTTTCGTATCAACGGTGCCAGCTTTCGCATCGTTATCGGCAGCCGGTTCGGATGGCGGAACGGTGGCTGGAGGATCTGTCTCGGCTTGTTTGACTTGGGATAGTTTCTCCTCTGCCACTTCCTTATCGACCGGCTTATCAGATCTCTTAATTCTCATTATCGGCGGCGGCACCGCGGTTTCCGGTTTAGCAAGTAACTTCGGCCGAGCTATGGCTGAATCCAGAAACCCGACCAGTCTGCTGATATCCTGTCGGTATACGCCGTCGCGGGAAGCCAGCGAATCGGCGTATACTTCGGACTGTAATTCGAGCAGCCGTTTCAGGGAATCCACATTCTGCCGAAGCGTGGCCAACTGTTCTCGGTTTTCAATCTGCCCCAACTCGAACGCCTGCTGCTGCCGCGCCGTTCCCCGGGCACTCTTGATGTAAGCGATAGCCACTACCACCAATAACAGCGCCACAGCAATATACAGTCTCTTCATACCTGTCCTTTACCAATTTTGAACAGAATATCCCGCCGATATTAGCAAGTCAAGTTTGAAACTTTTCAGGACTTTTCCCAAACATCTACGGGTTAAACAGCGACATTTGGTATTTGTGGTCGGCGTACGTCCCTACGCGCCGACAACTTTTCGGGGTGAACGCGGTAGACGAGGACGTCCACCGCGCACAAAAACAGTCTCAACTGATGTCATT
>JAUXBJ010000057.1 GCA_030619425.1 bacterium | reverse complement strand
GGTACAAATGATTCTTGCTTAACAGTTTCAATTCATTCAATCAAGGAAGGAGTGAAGTGTGTGTGATTATTGGATAGCTGTATCACTGGCGATTTTCTCTGCTTGCTCGCCGTCATCCGGAGCGATCGTAATGAAAACTTTCACGACGGGCGGGCACACGGTATACCATCTGAGTCCCGCAACTGTCACGCCGGACCAGCGTGTGGTTATATCGGCGACATACGATGGTTCCGTCCTGTGCCATACACCGGACGGACAACTGATCTGGAAGACGCGAATCGGGGGGCATTTTCCCTACGATCTTGCTGTCGCGGATATCGACGCTGATGGTCTCGACGAAGCTCTGGTAGCTACTGCTGCGGGCATACTGTATGCAGTGGATGATACTGGCGATATCCTCTGGACCTTCGACAACACAGCGCCGTTATTTCAGGTCTGCACCGCCCGATTGCAGGACGGCTCTATGGTCGCCGTGACCGGCGGTGTAGAGCAGGTACTGTACGTTCTCTCGCCGGGGGGAAAGGTCCTGCGTACTGTTAAGACGGAACACTGCATCCGGCACGTACGTTCGGGCGACATTCTCGGTGAGGGCCGGGATTACATCGCCGTGGCAACGACAAACCGGGGACTGAGCGGTACACTCTCTCTCTTTTTGCTGGACCCGGCCGATATGAAGATCAGGTGGAAACAGACAAACCTCGGCACCCGTGCCCATAATTCCGGAAAGCGGTTTTTCAGCATGGCGGTGCTGGACCTCGATCAAGACGGCAGGGACGAAATCCTGCTCAGCAACAGTTGGGGGGAAAACGGCCGGATTTTCGCCTTCGATCATGCGGGGAACATGATGTACACCACGACCGACGAGCGTATACCCAACATCAGTTACCGGATGAATCTGCTCGATCCCGTGAAACTGCCGGATGATGATTATGTCATCGGACATTTTGGTAATGTGTTGATTGTCTATAATCTTGATGGTTCGTGCCGGGAAGTACTGACCGGCCCCTATTCCTTCGCTGACGGTGCCTTTGATCCGGTCACGCACACGTATTACCTGGGCAGTTCCGTTTCCGGCGGCGACGGCATCTATATGCTGCAGTTGGACGATCCCGGCTGGCAGCAGGCGTATAAGCAGATCACGCCGGTCGGCAAGCTGGCAGCTATCGAACGGAACATCCGAACCCTGACGAAACAGATTGCGCAATTCAAAGCACCTGCGTACCAGCCGACGCCGCGGAAGGCCACCGTACTGTCCCGGGAACCGGAGGGAGCAGCGTATCGGTATTTGACCTTCATGCGGGGGACCACGTTCAGCCAGAAATACGAAAGCCGGAATGAGCTCTGGAACCGGGATATCGACCGGCGCCGGCGCTATAACATGACCGCCGATGAAATTGTTGCAGCGGCGCAACGAATGGAAGCTGCGGGCAGAGGTTTCGTGGTCTGGTCCGGTCACGGACACGCCGTGCATATGCCGCTCTCTACCTTCAAACGGATGATCGAAGCTGCGCCCGAGCGTTTGTGGGGTCTCGAATTCGCCGAGATGGAGGGGGTGGACGATCACATGCAGGATGTCGTCGAGAAAATACTGCTGCCAGTGGCGGAATTGTGCCGGCAACATGGCAAGAAAATCATTTTCCGGAACAAGAATATCTTCTGGAACGGCACCAGCTACGTACCCTACTGGCGGCGTGTTCTGCTCGATTCCGGTTTCCAGGACGTCTTCATTCCTGCGCTTGAGGAAACCAACTGTAGGACTGCCGAACTCAGCCTTGCTGGGCGGGTCGGACTGTGGCTTTGCGGTTCATTCAACCAGTGGTCCTGCCGCATGGTGACCGATAATGCCAATTTCGACCGGATGTGGGAATGGGCCGGCCATCAGGTAATCAGCCATCATCTTCGGCACCTGGCGTCACGTGCGTCGCTCGGCTCCGACGTCTTCTTTAACAGTATACATCAGGGTCCACTCTCGGATGAATTATACGAGCAACTCGTGCCGTTTTACGATATGCTCGAAAAGGGCATCATCCACATTCCGGAGAAGGACGAACTGCTGTCGGTGCCTGACGTCTGTCTCGGGATGAAGAGCCCGCCCTCCAAAGAGTATGTCCGGCACGGCGTCAACGGGCACAGTTACCGGTATCCGGAAGATACCCACCCGCAGATGGCGTTTGACCGTCTGGACTGTTACTGGGCGGGAGCGCCCCTGCCGCCGCATGATTTTTCCGGATTCGGGTTGGGGCTTGACCGCCGGATGTGCAATTATCTGCCGACAGCGCCTTGCGGCCTGGTGGCCCTGTTGCCGGACGACTTCGATATTAAGGGGACCCGCTTCCGTACAAAGATTTCCACAGACGGTCAGTACTTCTACGATGCAGGTGGGAAACGCATTTCAGCAGCAGCGTACAGGCCCGTCGTGGAACAACTGTTGAAAGAGTCTGCCGGCCGGCTGCCGGTGCGGGTGTCCGGCAATGCTCACTGGTCTGTGGCGCGGCTCGATCCCACGCATGTCCGTATTACGCTTATCGATTCCGGATATCTCGATCCGGCGGACCGAGAGGCTGATATTATCCTGCAGCATATGAACGGCATCGAATGTACCGATATTCTGAGCGGCGAAACACTGCCGATTAGCAACGGTCGGATTCATGTGAGAGTGCCGATGGGGACGCTGCGAATTGTCGATGTGAAACATCGCTAAACCAACGGTACAGGTCGGCATTTGGCAGGTATCCCGCAGGTTATGAACTGATGTCGTTCTAATGATTGAATTGATATATCTCGCCGGCCTGTGTGTCGAATCGGATCGTTCGCGTGCCGTAGACTACCCGGCAGGGATTGCCGCTCTTGGAGCGAATCAAAGCTTCTGTCAGTTGCCCCGATTTCCAGGTAATGTCAACTTCAAATCCTCCTCGAGCACAAAGGCCTTTAACACACCCGGTTGGCCAGGCGTTGGGCAAAGCAGGGAGCAGGTGAATCACATCTGAATGACTTTGGACGAGCATCTCGGCGATTCCTGCGGCGCCGCCAAGGTTGCCGTCGATCTGGAAGGGTGTGGGACGGTTATCCCAGCATTTGTTGAAGAGATTCTGGTTGGCATTTCGGGCGATTAGGTTGGCGAGGCGGTTGTAGGCGGTTTCAGAATCGCGCAGACGTGCGTAAAGATTCACCTGCCACGCTCTGCTCCAGCCAACGGATCCATCGCCTCGGAAGTCGAGAGATTTTCTTGCAGCGGCGGCGAACTCAGGTGTCTTCTCAGGTGTGATTTCATTACCGGGATAGAGGCCCCAGACGTGGGATAGATGCCGGTGGTGGTTCTCAGGATCGTCTTTGTCTTCAAGCCATTCCTGGAGTTGGCCGTGGCGGCCGATGCGGTTGGGGGCGATGCGTTTGCGGAGTTCGGCTAATTGTTCGCGAAGCTCTCCATCTGTTTCCAGAATTTCAGCCGAGTCAATAACCCATCCGAATAACGAGCGGATGATCTGGTGGTCCATCGTCGGGCCCATGACCAGGCCTCCTATTTCGGGGGAATTGGAGGGGCCCGAGATGAGATAGCGTCCTTCTGTTCGAGGATCTTCGGTAAGGTACTCGGCAAAGAACAGCGCGGCTTGCTTCATGATTGGGTAGGCATGGCGGCGCAGGAATTCTTTGTCTTGCGTGTACTGGAATCGCCACCAGAGATGCTGGCAGAGCCAGGCGCCGCCCGTGGGCCAGATACCGTGGTTGGAGCGGTTGATGGGGGCAGTGCCTCGCCAAATGTCAAAGTTGTGATGGAGCACCCATCCGGGACAGTCGTAGTGGACTCTGGCAGTCCGGCGGCCAGAAACAACGAGGTCATCGAGGGCGCTGAAGAGGGGCTCGTGGCATTCCGAGAGGTTGGTTGTTTCCGCAAGCCAGTAGTTCATTTCAGTGTTGATATTGATAGTGTATTTACTGTCCCAGGGGGGGGCGAGACTGTCATTCCAGATTCCCTGCAGGTTTGCGGGCTGTGAACCCGGTCGGGAGTTTGAGATGAGCAGATATCGGCCAAACTGGAAGTAGAGCATAGCCAGGTGAGGGTCGTCACCATCAAGGAATTCGGCGATTCGCTGGTCGGTGGGCAGTTCGGCTCTGTCGGTAACGCCGAGGTCGAGCCGGACGCGGCGGTAAAGCTTGCGGTAGTCAGCAGTGTGTCTTTTTAACAAGGTGTCGAAGTCGCGGTCTCTCAGAGTGGCAGTGGCCAGATTGCATCTGGCTCTGGGGTCAGCAGTAATGTCGTGGTAATTGTTGTATGAGGTCGCAGCGATGAGGTAGAGGCATACCTGGTCGGCATTGACGATGGAGATGGTGTCTTCAGAGTTCTTCGAACTGCCGCGCCGGAGCTTGGCGATTAGTCTGGCTGCGTATTTTAGTGTGGGAGCATTGGGCACCGACTGGACGCGCTTATTGTTGAAGGGGGCAACATGTCCTTCGATCCACAGTTCCGGGGTGACACCGGCGATACTGGAGGTTGTATGCGGATGGGGCGTAGACAGCGTTGCTTCGCATGTGATGGCGCCGGGCTTATCGGCTGTCAGTCGTATGGCGATGAGTTGGTCGGGGAAGGAGGCGAAGATTTCACGGGTGTATGTTACCTCGCCGATTTTGTAGGTTACAGTGACCTTAGCGGAATCGAGGTCGAGTTGGCGCCGGTAGTCGCCGGGAGTATCGTGGCCTGGGAAGCGTAGGTTGAGATCGCCGAAGGCCTGATAAGGGAATTGACCCAGTGGGACGCTCATAAAGTGCTTCATGGCGAGTTGTTCTGCTTGTTTTTGTTTTCCTTCGTAGAGGAGTTGTCGGAGCCGGCCGAGGTAATCCGCGGCGCCGGGGTGCGCGTAATCTCGTGGATAGCCTGCCCAGAGGGTATCTTCATTGAACTGGATCTTTTCGTCGGCGGTTCTGCCGAAGACCATGGCACCGAGACGGCCGTTGCCTATTGGCATCGCCTGGACCCAGTCATCTGCCGGCTTGTCGTACCTGAGGATGGTATCGGCAGCCTGGGAAATGGTGATCGTGATCAACACGAGTATTACTGTTGCGTATCGTTCTGAATTCTTCATATTGGGGCCCTTCTGTCTTCTTGCAGGGCCTGGCGGTGGTCATCAGATATTATGACGATGATGTTGGGATGGTCCGTTGAAGTAGCTCTGGCAAAGCGTTTTCTGGTTGTCGCCGAAGTGGCCGCAACTGCTTCGGCTTGCACAAACTGTCTTGCCGTTTGCATTATGTGTCACCTCATTCTTACTTCTGGTTAAACTCCACCAAGTGGCTATGGACTACCGAAACACGCAACGTGTCCGTCTTTCAACGATAAAAGAGTCTCCCGCGGGTGGAAACCAGGGCGGAAATACTGGGGGTTTCGTCATGATGACGCGACCACACAGGTCCGTTGATCCATTGCAGATGACGGGGAATCCCGACACGTGTATCTCGGGATACCGGATTGTTGCCCGCGCTGTGTGAATGATGCGTCCACTCATCAATCGTGCCGGGCCAGGGCTTGGCAATCTTCTTGCCCCTGATATACGCCACGCCGAGCGGAGTCAGGACACGCATCACTTCACTCATCAGTATGCCCTCGGGGTGATCCACAACCACCAGATTGACCAGGTTGTCGGAATAGGGCAGATGTTCGCCGTCAAACATATCCGCCGAGACAGGTCCGTACAGACCAAGAGAGCGAATGTACTTTCGGGCCCTTTTTACGTTCTCCCTATCTGTATCCAAACCATGCACGACATAGTTGCTGCCGGCATACAATTCGCTGGTTAATCGCCCGTCGGCACACCCCAGATGAACCACCAATCCTCCTCTGGTCCCGGATTCGCGGATCAACTCGCCTCCAGTGCCGGCGAAGCCAAGTGATACCTCTGCCAATACGGTAAGAAAGAAAAACGCAAGTTTGTGCATCCTATCCATTGTACACCTATGAAGAGTTGAAAGTCAAATACTATTCCTTTGCTCCGTGCTTTCGGATCCGTATCTGCACGACGGCCGGGTGAAGTGCCGCTGTCATCTGCATCCATGCATTTTCTGATGTTGGTGGTGCTCAATTAGTAGAGCAGGGGATGGAGAATTTCAAGGTGTTGAGGCTCTGTTTTATCGCGCTGCAGGAGTAGAAGCTGTAAAGTATAGATGGGGTATTGCTGATTGTCAGATCATCGGTTATGATCGATTAGTTGGTATTGGTCTATTGATTGTCAGAACAGGAACAATTCATTTGTTTGAGGGCGATTGTTTGACTCGGTTTGCCCGGGGGGGAATGTGTACAGTTCTGATTTTGATCACGACGGAGTCGGGGTGTTCGTTTATGTAGAAACGCGTTTTGCAGCCAGGAGTTATTCGACTAAGGAGCAATAATGAAGAGATTAGGTATCGTTGCCATTGTGATGCTGGTTGTAATTCCGGCGTTTGCTGACGTGATTGAGGATAGTGGGATTAAGGGCGGAATTGTCGTTCAGGTCGGGTGTAAAGACGGCAAGAGTTTGGCCAGTCTTCTGGTGAATGAGAAGTTTCTTGTTCATGGACTGGATGTTGATGCTAAGAGAATCGCCAAGGTTCGTGATTCTCTCCGATCAGACCACCTGTACGGCAAGGTGTCGGCTGCCGTGTATGACGGGAAAAATCTGCCGTATACTGACAATCTGGTGAATCTGCTAGTAATAGAGGACTCACAATGCGAGATACGGCAAGAAGAGATGATGAGAGTTCTTGTTCCGGGCGGCGTGGCAATGGTTGGTGGAAAGAGAATTACAAAATCAGTGCCTTCGAGCATCGACGATTGGACGCATTTCCTTCATGGAGCTGATAATAACGCAGTGGTGAACGATACGGTTGTTGCTGCGCCGAGAACTATCCAGTGGGTGTCAAATCCCAGGTGGGCGCGGAGCCATGAAGAGGCCGCCAGTGTCAGTGCGCTGGTGTCGGCAAAGGGCAGAGTTTTTGCCATAATGGACGAAGCTCCCAATGTTTCTATTCGATTCATGGCTGATTGGAAACTGGTGGCCCGTGATGCCTTTAACGGTACGCTGCTCTGGAAGAAAGAAATTCCCATGTGGAGCGACCATCTCCGCCATTTCCGTGCTGGACCAACCCACCTGCCGCGCAGGCTGGTAGCTGTAGGAAACAAGGTATATGTAACCCTGGGTCTGGATGCGCCGGTGAGCATTCTTGATGCGGCTACGGGCGATACCATGAAGGTATTGAAAGGTACTGAGCGTACAGAGGAGATCGCCGTTGATGGCGGCATAGTATATCTAGCCGTCGGCACGTCGGAGGTTCATCGTTTGGGAGGTGGATTGTATGAACGCGGCGAACCCAAGGCTACGGATTTCAGGTACATCATGGCTGTGGATAGTGGCAGTGGCGAGCACCTCTGGAAGAAAGATTTTACAGGGACTGATTTTCTTCTGCCTATGACTATGACGGTCAGGAACGGTAGTGTGTTCTACCAGGATATCAATGGTGTTGGCCGACTTGATGCACGGACCGGCAATGAAATCTGGGAAAAGAAGCGGCGGACAGTCGCCAGGCGCATGTCGTTTGCTTCACCTACTGTCGTAGCGACAGACGATGTTCTGCTGGTTGCCGACAGAGTTCCGAAGATTGATTCTCAGGATCCTCAGCAGATGGCGGCAACCGACAAGATCGAATGGGGTGTTCATGGATGGAACGAAAATGGATTTGCGCGCAGATGTCCCAATCTTCTTGTGGCGTATTCAGTGACAGATGGCGAGGTGCTGTGGAGCAAGCCGTGCTCTGAGGACTACAATTCAGCCGTTGATATTTTTGTTGTGGGAGATAAAGTCCACATTGGCACCAGTTGGGACAGGTTCGATTTAAGGACTGGCGTAAGGGAAGAGGGTCGTAAGGTTAAGATGACTGGCGG
>JAUXBJ010000366.1 GCA_030619425.1 bacterium | reverse complement strand
TCCACCACTACCGGCGCCATCAAGAACTCCTTCGGCGGGCTGCTCCGAGAGGTGCGACATTACGCCCACAAATACATGCACGAAGTGCTGGTGGATTTGATGCTGATGCAGAAGGAATTGCACCCGAATATTCTGTCCGTTATGGACGGCACGGTGTGTGGTGATGGCGCAGGGCCGCGCACGATGACACCGCACGGCAAGAATCTTATCCTGGCTTCGTCCGATTCGGTCGCTATCGACTCGATAGCGGCCAGGCTGATGGGGTTCGATCCGATGAGCATCCCGTATCTGAGAATGTGTCACGAGCGCGGGTTGGGTGTGGCGGAGTTTGACGAGATTGAGATTCTGGGTGAAGATATCGCCGAGATCAATTTCGGCTTCCACACCAAGAAGTCGCTGGTCATCTGGGGGGATCAACTTTTGCGCAAGGGGCCGCTGCGTTTTCTGGAGCGAATCGCCCTTCATTCACCGCTGGTCGTTTGGGCGCCGATGGCGTCAAACATATATCATGACTGGTTGTGGTACCCGACCGTGGGCAAGTCGATCATCCGCAAATTCGCCAAAACCGAATGGGGCGAATTGTTTGAAAAGTACAAGCGGGGCGAGTGAGGATGACCGATGTGCGGTCAGGCGTCTCTGCCTGACCGCGTTGCAATTACGGACGGAACCCACAGCAAGCTGTGGGGCCCCGGTGAGAAGAACAAGCTGTGGGCCACCGGTCGGCAGCATCACGGGGATGCTGCCCTACTTTTGCATCTGCAACAATTCAATCTGGGCCAGCGCCGCCGCCACCGCCGTCTCGACACGAAGCACCCAACGCCCGAGTTTGAACCTCTGAAAACCGATACGCTCCATTAGCTCGACCTCGAACGGCACCCATCCTCCCTCCGGGCCGATCGCCAGCAGAACGGAAGAGGATAAGTCTGCGTCGCGTGGGTAGACACCGGCCAGCGATGTTTCACATTCGGGATCAGGTAACAACTGACACAGTGAATCTGAATCATCGGAGTAGTCTTCACGCAGGTTGTCTTCAAAGAACCTGCGGAAGCGATCGTGAATGGATACCTCAGGCATCCGGGTCAGTTTCCCCTGGCTCAAACCCTCGATCAGGTGCCGTTCGTAGTTTTGCGATTGCAGCAAAGGTGACTGGAAGTAGCTTTTTTCGACGCGGTTGGCGCGGACGAGGTACAACCGGCGCACGCCCATCATGGCCGAAGTCACCAGCACTTTCTTTAGCGTTTGCGGGCGTGGTAAAGCGCAGATGAGATCGATGATGGGAACCGGTTCCGCTATCATCTCAAGCTGCTCGGTTCTGATAGTGATAGCGTCACTGGAAACACTCTCCACCAAACCGGTTCCCTGCGGGCCGTTGAGCAGGCCGACCTCCAGATGGTCACCGGGGACAAGCTTCAGCACGTTTCGGATGTGCTCGGCGCGGTGATCTGTCAGTTTGTAGCGATCATCGCCTGACGCGTCACTGTCGGTCAGGATAATCAGATTCATCATGCACTACTTCCGGTCGGCAGATCTGGACATCTGCCGGGCACTGACATCAGGTCACGCATGTCGACCACGGCTATTCCTGAGCTGTCGTCACCTCGTCAGGCCGCTCTGAATGCAGTCGGTCCTCAACCACCTTGACGAGGGTAACGAAGACGGCCGCAATGAGTGGCCCCATGACCAGACCCAGCAGGCCAAACAGCGCGATGCCACCCAGAATGCTGAAGAAAAGCATCAGCGGGTGCATCTCAGTACGCCCGGAGATGAGCCAGGGGCGTACGACGTTATCGGTCTGACTGATGACGAGACTGCCGATGGCGATCACGATGATTCCCTTGACATAGGAACCTCCGATAATCAGAATGATCCCGGCCGGCACGTAGACGATAAAAGCGCCGACGAACGGAATGATAGCCAGGAAGGCCATGATGGCGCCCCAGAAAATGGGGGATGAAATGCCCACGGCGGCAAACATGATTCCGCCCAGCACACCCTGCAACAACGCTACCACCACGCCACCGTACATCGTGGCCTGAATGACGTCGCGAAGCTGGCGAAGGGTGCTATCTACGCGCTCCGGTCGAAGCGGCATCAGACGTTTGATTTTGTCGACGACCCGTTCGCCATCCTTGAAGAAATAGTACAGAGTGAATATCATCAGCACAAAATAGAACACAGCCTTGGTGCCATTGGCGACCAGCCAACTGGTCTGGTTGAGAAGCAGGGTGCTGACGCTTTCGATGGCTTCACGAGCGATGGCGTCGAGATCGGCTTTCGACAGATCGACATAACCTGAAAGCTTCTCCCGGGCGGTGTTCAACCAGGGAAGATCAAACGACAGCAGCTTGTCCAGTTGGCCGCTTTGGTAGAGTTCGTCGACTTTGGCTACCGCGCCGGCGGCTTCGCCGACTAAAGCCACGAACAAGTAAGTAACAGGGCCGATGACCAGCAGTACAAGCAGGAAACACAACAGAACCGATGTCAACCCCCGCGATTTCAGTTTAGTCAGGAGTTTCTCATAGACCGGGAAGAACAGAATGGCAAACACCGCCGCCCAGGCGATCGGCACGAAAAACGGAATCATAATCTCGTAGAACAGATAAAAGAATATGGCCGCAACCAGGAAAAAGATTGAGATTGATAAGTACTCTCGCTTCATGTCAACTGCCTTTGGATCACTCCGAGGCCAAGCTACCCCCCGACAAACCAGACCGCAACAATAAAACAACGCAAAGGATTCCCGTGCCGGCTTTCGCCGGAATGACAGACATTGGAGTTTGCGTTGTGGTAGCCGAGTCTTCAGACTCGGCTACAGATGTAACAGGTGCTGCCCACCGGCGCGGTCTGAAGATCACGCGGGCACAAGAAATGCGAGGTGTCTGTCATTCTGGCGCAGGCCAGAATCCAGTCTCAGAATCCGGAACTGGATTCCGGGTCAAGCCCGGAATGAGGTTGTATTGACCGCGGTGCACGAGGACGTACACTGCGCACGTAATGACTTTTCCAGGGAAAGTCCTCCCACTTTACACTTGACTTTTCAAGTCTTCGACGTTGATTGAATAGTAACCTTGGTGCAGGGTCCAATTACGGCTTGCCGTTGACGCCTTGACTGGCCGGGTTGCAGTTCGTTACTGCATATTAGTACTTCACATAACCTCCCGGTTTCAATACTCGAAACTCCGGTAGGGACCAATGGCAG
>JAUXBJ010000174.1 GCA_030619425.1 bacterium | reverse complement strand
CTCCGGCTGCCGATACTTCCTCCGGCGTGAAGCCCGCCTCCGGTCCAACCAGCAATGTCACCCTGGGTGCCTGAGTATCCGCTATACACTCATCAAGAGGGCGGCCCTCATTTGTCGGATGAAAAACCAGATTGACATCAGTGCGATCTGTTTCCTTAAGGAATTGTTCAAGGGACACAGGATTGCTCAGGTCGGGTCGATATGACCGGCGAGATTGTTTCACAGCCGCCAACGCTACTTTTTCCAGACGCCTCAGACGCGATGCCGCCCGCTTGGGATCGTCCAGTTTAACTCGCGACTTCTCAGACAGAATCGGCACGAACCGCTTAATACCCAGTTCGGTAGCTTTCTGGACAATGGTATCGAGTTTCGACCCGGTCGACAGTCCGGCGGCCAAAGTCAGTCGCACTGTCGCTTCACCATAATTGCGGAGGCGAGTATGTACGCGCACCTGAAAGCTCTTGCTCCTCCCCGCTCGCTCAATCTCGCCACGGCAGGCATTGCCCAGACCGTCCACTACCAGCACGATGTCGCCTCGCCTCAGCCGAAGAACCGTTCCGGCGTGGTGACTCTCGACCTTGGATAGCTCAATGATTTCATCGCGAAAAGAATCGGGCGGCGCAAAAAAGACAGGCGGTTCCATCGTCTTACGCTTTCTCAACGAGAAACGTCAGCCACTCGTTATCAAGTGTCGTCGAGAATCTGTCGAGCCCAAGTTCGGCCAGCCGCGCGCTCACCTCTGCCTCGTCATGCTGCAGCAAGCCGGCTAACAGCAGTACTCCGCCTTCAGCCGTCAGACTCTCAAGCCGCGGCAGCATCTCAAGTATTGTCTTTTTGATAATGTTCGCACAGACGAACTCATACGGTGGATCCTGAAGGCACTTCTCGATCGATCCGAACAGGACGTCAAAAGGTGCGCTAATATCGTTGAGGCGAAAATTACCACGGCAGTTATCCACCGCGACGACATCGTAGTCGATCGCTTTAATGAAAGCAGCACCTTTCTTGTCGGCCAGGATCGACAGGATGCCGGAACCGCAACCAAGATCAAGAAATCTCCAGCCCTTCTGGAATCGTTGGGCAATTACTTTCAGACAAGTTCGGGTCGTTTCGTGCTGCCCCGTGCCAAAGGCCATTCTCGGCTCCAGGAGTATTTCATATCGCGCCTCTGGAGAACTCTCATGCCACGGCGCTCGGACTACTATGTCCGGTTCTATCCTGACCGGCGTCACGGAAACACGGTATTGTTCTTCCCAATCGACGTTGGTGACCTTCTTGCTGTTGATCATTGGAGGTTCTGATGCAGCGTTCGGCGATATCTGTTTGACATAAGCGGCGAGCGGTTCAAGGTCCGGGGTGGCGTCGTCATCAGCCAGGTAGAATCGAATGGTCGTGCACTTTGAATCTTCTTCATCCTCGAGAACGAGACCGGAAGCATAGTTTTCGATGATGAAATCACAGACCGGATCGGTCAGTGTCAGATCGATGGTTATGCTTACCTCGATAAAGGTCGTAAGTTCTTTCTCAAGTTTCTTCATACGCCGAGCGTTTCCCGGAGTTTGTCGAAGAAGGATTTATCGCCGGTCGGCGGCGTCATCGCCTCCGATTGGGAAAGTTTCTCGATTTGCCGTTTGTCCTCGGCGCTTAGTTTGGTCGGGACCCAGACGGTGATCCGCACCAGTTGTTCGCCGCGGCCGTTACGATGCAGGCGCGGAATCCCCTTGCCCCGCATTCTCAGAACTTTGCCCGACTGAGTTCCGGAAGGGACACGAAGTCGAGCCTCACCGTCGAGGGTGGGCACAGTCACACTGCCGCCGAGCGCCGCCGTAACGAACGAAATGGTTTTGTCGCACACGATGTTGTCGCCGTGGCGAGTGAAGTGCTCATGCGGCGCTTCCTCGAACACCGCTATCAGGTCACCGGACTCGCCGTTGTTCGGAGCGGCATTGCCCATCCCATCGACCGCCATGTAATTGCCGCTGGAAACACCCGGGGGAACTTTGAGGTTGACCGTCGACGATCCGCGTATCCGTCCCTCCCCACGACAAGCGGGGCATGGCTCCGAGATTACTTCACCAGCGCCACGACATTGGTTGCAGGTGACGACCTGCTGAATGGTGCCAAGAAAGGTCCGACTCACCGTGCGTACGCGACCAGCCCCCTTGCACTGAGGACAGGTTCGCCGTGACGAACCGGCTGCCACTCCGGAACCACCACAGGTGTCGCAGCCTTTCAACCTTTTGACGCGAATCGATTTCTCCGCGCCGGACGCGATTTCTTCCAGAGTGAGTTCGATCCTCACCCTCAGGTCCTCACCACGGTTACTTCGCCGTGCTCCCCCACCGCCGCCCATGCCGAAAAGATCGTCGAAGATCGACCCGCCACCGCCGCCGAAGTCACGCATGAAGGCTCTGAGAGCATCGCTGATATCGAAGCCCCCACCAAAGCCTCCGAATCCGGCGGCACCCTGACCAAGGCCGGCATGACCGTACTGATCGTAGGCCTGTCGTTTCTGCGGATCCTTGAGGATTTCGTAGGCTTCGGTAGCTTCTTTGAACTTCTCTTCTGACGCCCGGTTATTCGGGTTGCGATCCGGATGAAACTTCAGAGCCAACTTGCGATAAGCCGACTTTATTTCATCCTCGCCGGCGCCGCGACCGATCCCGAGTATCTCGTAGTAGTCCCGCTGGGTCATTGGTCACTTACTTCTTGTCGTCGTCGACCACTTCGAAGTCGGCATCAACGGCGGCGGAATCAGCATCACCACTGTCAGCCGTATCGGCTTTGCCAGCTTCATCGGTCGAACTTTCAGTCTCGCCGCCGGCCTGCTCAGCCTGAGCCTGTTTGTACATCTCCTCAGCCAGTTTGTGCGAGGCGGTCATCAGTTCTTCTTTGGCATTGTTGATCGCTTCAACCGAGTCGCCGGTAGCGGCATCCTTAAGAACCTTGATCTTCTCTTCGATACTGTTTCTCTCCTCTTCGGAGATTTTGTCACCATGCTCTTTGAGCGTCTTTTCGGTGGAGTAGGCGAGATGGTCGGCCTCATTGCGAGCCTTGATCAATTCCTCACGCTCCTTGTCTTCATCTGCGTGAACCTCGGCATCATGTACCATCTTCTCGACTTCCTGGTCGGAGAGTCCGGATGACACTTCGATCCTGATCGACTGCTCCTTACCGGTGGCCTTGTCCTTGGCGGAAACGTGCACGATGCCGTTCTGGTCGATGTCGAAGGTCACATCAATCTGCGGCAGGCCGCGCGGCGCCGGCGGGATGCCGACCAAATCGAAACGACCCAGCGTGCGGTTGTCGATCGCCATCGGACGTTCACCCTGGAGGACATGGATCGACACGGCCGGTTGATTATCGTCGGCGGTTGAGAAAATCTGTGACTTCCGGGTAGGTATGGTAGTGTTACGTTCGATCAATTTGGTCAGGACACCGCCCAGGGTTTCGATACCAAGCGACAACGGTGTAACATCCAATAGAACGATCTCCCGATCACCCATGTCGCCGGATAAAATTCCGCCCTGAATAGCCGCACCAACAGCGACAACTTCGTCCGGATTAACGCCCTTATGGGGATCACGTCCGAAAACCTCCTTGACCTGTTCGATCACTTTGGGCATGCGGGTCATGCCGCCGACCAGAACAACTTCATCGATGTCGGACGGCGACAGTTTGGCATCAGCCAATGCTGCTCTGCACGGTCCCACGGAACGTTCGATCAACTCTTCGGTCAACTGCTCATACTTCGACCGCGCAAGGGTAAGATCCAGATGCTTGGGTCCCGCCTGATCGGCGGTAACGAACGGCAAATTGATATTGGTCTGCATGGTCGTGGACAATTCGATCTTGGCTTTTTCGGCGGCTTCTTTCAGTCGCTGGAGAGCCATACGATCCTTGCGCAAGTCAATACCGTTGGACTTCAAAAACTCATCGGCCATCCAGTCGATAACCGTCTGATCGAAGTCGTCACCGCCGAGATGCGTGTCTCCATTGGTGGCCAGTACCTGGAATACACCTTCGCCGATGTCCAGGATTGAAATGTCGAAAGTACCGCCGCCAAGATCATAAACGGCGATCTTCTGGTTGCCTTCTTTCTGCAAACCGTAGGCGAGCGAGGCGGCCGTGGGTTCATTGATTATGCGCTCAACCTCGAGACCGGCAATCTTGCCGGCATCCTTGGTGGCCTGACGCTGAGCATCGTTGAAGTAGGCGGGCACGGTGATAACAGCCTGAGTGACATCCTCACCGAGGTAACTCTCCGCCGCCTGCTTCATCGACCGCAGAATCATGGCCGAAATTTCCGGCGGCGTGTGAGTCCCTCCCCCGGCCTCCACAAGAACAGCCCCTTTTTCGTTAGAAACCACCTTGTACGGAACGATCTTTTCTTCCGAACCGACCTCATCATGATTCCGACCCATGAACCGCTTGATGGAGAAAACAGTGTTTTCAGGATTGGTGACCGCCTGCCGCTTAGCTGCGGCGCCAACCAACCGTTCGCCATCTTTTGCAAAGGCGACAATCGACGGGGTTGTGCGAGCGCCCTCAAGAGACGGAATCACCACCGGTTCCTGACCTTCCATGACGGCCACACATGAATTAGTGGTACCCAGATCAATGCCTATTATTTTTCCCATTTCCAAGGCTCCTTGCTATTTCCAAACCACAATATTCTTGCTCTATCTGAGCGGACGGTTTGCCGTCGACTCACTCGTCATTCTCAGCTTCTTCATTACCACCCGAATCGTCGAACTCGCTTGCACCAGCACTCACGCCCACCTTGCTGTGTCGCAGGATGCGCCCACCCTGACGGTAACCCTTGCTCATCTCAATAGCTACCGTTCCTTCCGGGTATTCATCGCTTTCGGTCTGCATCACTGCCTCGTGCAGATTGGGATCGAACGGTTTGCCGACTGCTTCGATCGGTGACACCTCATGTTTGTCCAGAAGTGTTGTCAGTTGTTCATAGATCAACTTCATCCCCTCGCGGTAACCCTCAAGGTCGGCCTGCTCGTCGCCATGGTCGAGCGCGCGTTCAAAGTTGTCGACCACCTCCAACAGTTGAAGCAAGATCCGATCGTTGGCACTGCGAACGATCTCTTCAAACCGACGCACTGTTCGCTTCTTGAAGTTGTCGAACTCCGCGGCGCTACGCAGCAAACGATCCTCAAGCTCCACCACTTGTGCCGTGAGTTTCTCTTCCTCGGTAAGTTCCGGCGCGGTCTCGGTCTCGACGGCTGCATCCGAACTATTCTCACTCTCACCGGCGGCGTCCTCGGGTGCTTCTACCGTTTCATCATTATTGTCTGAATCAGGTTGTTCGTCGTCGTCGTTAAACTGAACTTTGATTTCCTTGTCCTTGCCCATTCTCGATCAATCCCT
>JAUXBJ010000084.1 GCA_030619425.1 bacterium | reverse complement strand
TTCTTAAGCGTGCTCTCCGCAACCGTTTGGAAAGATCGTCGGGTCACACCGTCCCGCCGATGGCGGGACGCCAGGACCCGACGAAACGAACTTGCGAGACAGCCTCTCCTCGTCTGCCCTGTATCCACGTGGCGCACGAGGACGTACACTACGCACATGAAATACAGAACTGGATGCCGGATCAAGTCCGGCATGACAAGTGAATGAGATTGCCGCGCTCGTCCGCCAAAGGCGGACTCGCTCGCAAGGACGAAACGCGGGGTGCCCGCCTCAAGCTTGTTTGGGTCGGAAATTCAGTCAGAAAGGAGTCACTCCCAAACGAGTTTGAGGGTGCCACCCGAGCGAGTTGAACTCAAAAACAAAGCCCGCGAGTGATGGATACTCGCGGGTTCAGATTTTATGCGGAAGGCGGGACTTGAACCCGCATGACTTTCGCCACTACCCCCTCAAGATAGCGTGTCTACCAGTTCCACCACTTCCGCATTAGGTGTCAAAACTTATTCCTGTAGGGCAGGTTTGTCTTCAAACCTGCCGACAAAGGCGGGTTCCCTCCTACGGCGGACTTTCAGCGAAGACGGACCCGCCCTACTCTTCTCTATTCAGGCCAATTCAAAGGCGTTCTGGAGTCCCTACTGACCGGAGGTGTCGCTCGGGGCAGAAGGCGCCTGGTCTGTCGGTGCTACCTGAAACGGCGCGGTAGAATCATCCAGTAACTGTTGCTGCTGTTGCTGTCGCGCCTGCTCCATTTCACGCTGGGCCTGCTCCGTGACGACCGAGGTACCCACCTGATCACCGGGTCCGCTAGCGACTTGGCGCGATGATGACGACATGAAAGCCAGCGCACCGCAGTTCAGCATGAAGATTACTGCCAAATACGACGTTGATTTCGACAGAAACGAGGCCGCGCCCCGTCCCCCAAACACGGCGCCGCCCAAACTGCCGCCGCCGCCGCCGAAGGCCGAACCAGCCAACCCTTCGCCCTTACTAGACTGCATCAGCACTACCAAAACAAGCGCAACACAGGTCAGAATATGAAAAACTACCCAGGCAACAAACAAACTCTTACCTCCAGTCAAACAGCATTTATTATCCCGACAAAATCTTCAGCTTTCAGCGATGCTCCGCCCACTAAGGCGCCATCGATATCCGGCTGACTCAACAACTCGTGAGCATTGCCAGGCTTCACTGATCCACCATAAAGGATCGGTACTACTTCAGCGGCGGCTGGATCGTTTTGAGCCAACCTGTTCCGAAGAAACCTATGCACCGCCTGAGCCATCTCAGGCGTCGCGGTCTTACCGGTACCAATCGCCCAGACCGGCTCGTAAGCTAATACCGACAGCCTGAGCTGATCGGTCATCAAACCAGCGAGCGCGCCGTCCAGTTGACCGCCCACGACCTCCTCCGTACGCTCAGCTTCTCGCTCGGTCAGGGTTTCGCCGACACAAATGATCGGGATCAGCCCGGCTGCGAGAGCCGCTTTGGCTTTGGCATTGACCAACTGATCGGTTTCAGCGTGGTGCTGCCGCCGCTCGGAGTGGCCAAGTATAACATACCGGACCCCGACTGTCAAGAGCATCTCCGCCGAGACCTCGCCGGTGTAGGCGCCCTTGTCATGCTGCGACATATCCTGGGCGCCGAGGGCAATATGGGTGCCGGTCACCATCTGGTGAGCATAACTCAGCGATGGATACGGTGGGCAAACAACCACTGTTGCCGCCTCGTTATTCGAATCCCCATCCAGAAGACCCTTGATCAGAACCTCGGTTTCAGGAATAGTGCCGTTCAGTTTCCAGTTGCCGGCGATAATCACGGGGCGCATCTCAGACCACCTTCACTGTAGACTGGTCGGTAAGTGCCTCGACTCCGGGCAAGCGTTTGCCTTCGAGAAACTCCAGTGAGGCGCCGCCGCCGGTGGAAATATGGCTGAGCCTTTCTTCCAACCCGGCCTGAGCCACCGCTGCGGCTGAATCACCGCCGCCGACAATAGTAACCGCCCCCTGCTCAGTCAACTGAGCCAGCAGTCGAGCCATCGCAAAGGTGCCCTCAGCGAACTGTTTGGTCTCAAACACACCCATCGGGCCGTTCCAGACCACGGTACCGGCGTCGGCCAATGCTTCGCTGAACAGCTTGATCGTGGCCGGTCCGATATCGAGTCCTTTCATACCGTCGGGAATCTTGTCGATGGCTACCACCTGCACCTCCGCGGTGTCCGTGATCTCGGCTGCTACTACGACGTCGGAGGGGAAAATTAGCTGGGCGCGCGAACTCTTGACCGCTGCCATCAACTCTCGGGCGAGGTCCACTTTGTCCTCCTCCAGCAGCGAGTCACCAATCGGATACCCCATCGCCCTGGCAAAGGTGAACACCATCCCGCCGCCGATCAGCAGTTTATCAACCTTGTCCATCAGGTTACGGATCACATCGATCTTGCCGGTGATCTTGGCGCCCCCCAGGATAGCCACAAACGGTCGTTTGGGATCGGCCAGGGCGCGATCGAGATACTCAAGTTCCTTCTCCATCAGGTAACCGGCCACGGCCTGACTGATGTGCCTGGTAACACCCTCGGTCGAGGCGTGCGCGCGGTGCGCTGAGCCGAAGGCGTCGTTGACATAGATGTCTCCCAGTGACGCCAGCTTCCTGGCGAACTCCGGATCGTTGGCGGTCTCCTCAGGGTGGAATCGCAGGTTCTCCAGAAGAACGCAGTCGCCGGCGGACAGTTTGTCGATCAGGTTGGACGCCTCGGGGCCGATACAGTCTTCGGCAAACCGTACCTCCCGGCCCAGCAGGTCCGATAACAGTTCGGCGGCTGGACGTAGCGACAGCTCCGGCACGAATTTCCCTTTGGGCCGACCCAGGTGGGAACAGGCGATAACCGTACCACCGTCCTCAAGGATCTTTCTGATAGTAGGCAGTGCGGCGCGGATCCGACGGTCATCGGTGATCTGCTGCTTGTCGTTCAGCGGCACGTTGAAATCGACCCGCACCAGGACCTTGCGATTTCGGAAGTTGATGTCGGCAACAGTGACTTTGTTCATGTAATCTTCCCTAAATAGATGCGATCATCACAGCATGATTTTCATCATATCGATCATGCGGTTGCAGAAACCCCATTCGTTATCATACCAACTGAACACTTTGGCGAAATTGCCCTGAGCAGCAGTCATGCCGGAATCGAGAATCGAGCCGTGCGGGTTGCCGACAATATCGCAGGAGACAATCGGGTCCTCACAGTACTCGAGAGCCCTGGCCAGCCCCTCGGTTGCGGCTGCTTTCTTCATGGCGGCGTTGATCTCTTCGGCAGTGGTTTCCTTTTCGAGAATCACCGCCAGGTCGACCATCGATCCGTCCGGCGTGGGTACACGGATAGCACAACCGTCCATCTTCCCCTTGAGTTCCGGGATGACCTCGGCGATTGCCTTGGCTGCGCCGGTGGTCGTGGGTATCATCGACACCGCTGCCGCTCGTGCCCGCCTGAGGTCTTTGTGCGGCGCGTCAAGCGTCCGCTGATCCATAGTATAGGAATGGATCGTCGTCATGAAGCCCTTGACGATCCCGAAATTGTCCAGGAGCACCTTGGCCACCGGGGCCAGACAGTTGGTGGTGCAGGAGCCTATCGAGATAATGTGGTGCTTATTCTTGTCGTACCCTCGGCAGTTGACGCCGGGGATGAAAGTACCGTCGTGCCCCTTGGCCGGAGCCGAGATGAGCACCTTTTTTGCGCCGGCGGTAATATGCTTGCCGGCATCCTCCCTGGAGCGAAACAGACCGGTGCATTCCAGGATAACGTCGGCGCCGAGTGCTTTCCATGGAAGTTTGGCCGGGTCACGTTCGGCCGATATCGGTATTGCCTTGCCGTCAACGATGATATCCTTGTCACTGCATGACACTTTGCCCTGGAAACGTCCGTGCACCGAATCATATTTCAGAAGGTGCGCCAGGGTCTTGGCGTCGGTGATATCGTTGATGCCGACGAATTCGATGTCCGTGCCCTTAGCCGCCCGGAACACCAGTCGGCCGATTCTTCCAAATCCGTTAATCCCTACTTTCATCCGATCCTCCAATAACCGTAACAGTTTCCTTACTTGCGACTGTAAAGATATTTCACGCCGACCGTAAATGCAAGCGCGTCCTGCTTTTCAATAGTCACCAGCGACAGATTCATCGGCATATACTTGACGCACAGTTCCAGCCCGATTTGGGAAGCTATCGGCCAATCGATGCCGCCGCCGACCACATAGTTGAAGTCGGTGGCTGATTCCTCCTGCCAGTTGGAATAGTAACTCTGCGAACTGGTGAACTGTACGTTGCGCCGTCCGTGATACAGCCCCCCGCCGATGATTCCAAACGGGTAGAGCTTCGTGCCGGGCAGCCGCCCGGTGTAGAATCTGAGTTGCGCGACGATCGGGTAGATGATCAGGTTGCCGACATCCGAGGCGCCCTGATCGCTGATGGTGACACTACCGCGATTGACCGAGCCCAGTGACAATTCAACCATGGCCAAACTCAAGAGGCGGTACCCGAAGTAAGCCTCGACATAGGCCGACGATCCGTGGATATTGGTCTTGAATTCGCCGGTCTCGTTCACCTGTCCGGCTGGGGGCGGGATGTCGCCCCGGTTGTTCCAGACGCCGAGACGGAAGCCTGCCTGATGTTGATTCGGGAACTGCTCGACAGAATCATCGGCCGAGGCCGCCCGAATTTCTGCGGCCGAAAAACAGAACAGAATCAGACCTGTCAGAACTAATCCCGCCCGCATCTTTCTCTGTATGGTCATTGATACACCTTCTGAGTCTTACTCGGCATCATTGCTTTCACCAGACTCCATATCCATTCTATCGGTCGGATAGAAAATGAGTCTACTGCCCGCATAGTCAAGCAGGATATTGAATTTTTCGAGCACCCGGTTGCCTATGTTACCGGCCAGTTCTTCGGAACCGGCCAGACCGTGTCCCGAGTCAGGCATCAGCACCCGCAAGGACTGAATCAACACGTCGCCCATGCGAAACGACGCGACATAAGCTGTTCGTCCGGATATTATACGTCCCACTCCGCCGATTGACCGGGGGATAGTATCCACGTGATCGAGAAGCATGTCCAGGTTGTGAGCCTCTGCAAATGAGTTGTGTACGACCAGCCCAAAGACGTTACCCAGGTCGACGATGAAATCTCCGGGCAATCCGTTGAGTTCTCCGCGAACCGTCGGGACCTTCATGGTGAGGAAGAAGTCTACCTCCGCGCCGCCGTCGGCGGGTTCGAATGTCTCGGGGTTGTAAACAGTCAGGGTGGAGTCCCGATAGTTTACCAGGATAGGAAAACGCGACAGGAAATCGTATCCCAGCAGCCCGCCGAAAGGATCGCCGTCGGAACCGCTCGGGGAGATAGTCGAAAGGTCGAGCGAGCCCGCCACTTGATCGCGCAGAACCAGGGACGAGATCCTGATCGAATCTAACTGAACCATCTCGACTTCCTCATAGGCGCCGATTCCCTTGGCCGCCATCTTTCCCACCACCTCGAGGTCGAACCGGTCGGCCAGCGACTTGTTGAGGATATTGTTCGAAGCACCGCTATCCAGAATCATCCACGCCCGAACGGTACCGTTGATGATCACCGGCAGTCTGATGTGACCGGCACGGTATACAAACCGCACAACCACAGAGTCAACGCCGTCAGGGAATCCAAAGTCCGTACTTTTGGCAGTTGGCAGAGTGAATATGGAGTGCTCGATAGGTTCGTTCAGAGTAATCGCTTCGTATTCAATCTGCATCGATGCCGGCGCACCCTCGGCCACCACTTCCAAGACGGTGGGCCAGCGGAGACCTCCGAATTCCTCAAACTTGCGACGGAACGTGTGGATCGGCAGTTCATCGGCGAAACTGGTGGACAGGGTAAGTCGACCGGACTCAACATCAAAGTAGCCCAGGACAGTATCCATCTGCAGCGGGACGAACGCCACCGCGTGATATCTTTGGCCGTCCTTAGTCAGCTCACCCTGGTAACCAAAGGAACCCTCGAAGCGATCAGGGAACAAGTACGAGAAGGAATTGAAATAGAGGCCTTTGAGGATTTCGTCCCGCTCAAAACCTTCAAGGCGGGAGACCTGACCGTTCATGTCTTTCTGCCAGGCGATACGTCCGTCGTACGCTTGCACGACAGTCACCGGCCCGAACTCCAACTCCGTATAGAAGCGATCGGGTGGCACGAAATACTCGACAAACCGTCCCGGCATTCCATTGAGAATCACCGAACCCTCAGCCTGGAACGAGGTCATGCGTCGCAGACTGTCGACCGCCGCCGGTCCGCCGACCGATTGCACGAACAGGGAGTCGAGATCAATGGCATTCGCGGAGACAAATGTCGCAGCGGCCAACAGGATTGTCACAAACAGCTTCTTCACCTTACGCCTTTCCGTACGTCAGCAGGTCAGGACCCTTGTGATCCCGTCCAGGTGACGCTTCTACTACAGCTAATCTCGGTACAAGTTCCCGTTCGATCAAGTGTTGAACATGGCCACATCAACAGCCGTAACTTCACCCGTTGTTCTTCGGCACTTTCAGCGCAAACAACATGTCGACAAACACGATCACCGCCCCGGCAATAAACGTCGCCTCGTGCCCGAACATAGACCACGCCACACCGCCGGCCACCGGGATGACCACGGCTGTGACATGATTAGCCGACATACCGAACGACAGGCAACCGGTCAGGTCCTCCGGCGTCGAAATCTTGCGCAGATAAGACTTGAGCGCGATCGAAGAACCGAACAGCACGTTGTCCACCAGGTAAAGCCCAATCAACAGCGGCAAATAATCTACCACTGCATACCCGGCAAAAATGAACACCAGCACCAAAGAACAACCAACCAGTACGATGCGTTCACCAACGCGATCACTGATTAGTCCCATCCAACGGTTGGTGAAGATCGTGATCAGGTTGTTGGCTATCATGATGCCGGAGATATAGGTGATGTCCAGAGAGTGGTTCTTGACCAGCAGAAAGATCGCAAACGTGGTGAAAATGTGTCGACGACACCCACGAAGGAATGAAAGCGTATAGTA
>JAUXBJ010000088.1 GCA_030619425.1 bacterium | reverse complement strand
GTGGTGGCCTCGCTCGACGACTGGGTGTGGGCAATCGACGGCTGCACCGGCGATACGCTCTGGCACTGGACCGGCACCGAGAATCTGTACGCCGTGACCACCGGCGACTTCAACAATAACGGGCAAATAGACGTGGCCGTGGCCGGCGCCGACGACATGGTCACGGCGCTGTACGGTAACGACGGAACAGTCATGTGGCAGTTCACCGATCCGGGCGACCAGATCTACCGCAAAAATCTGCAGGCCGCCGATCTCAACGGCGACGGCGATTGTGATGTCATCGCGGGCAGTGATGACGGCACGATCTATGTTATCAGCGGCACTACCCGACTCGACCTGGTCTGGTCGCGCGCTTTTACTGGTGGTGACCCGGAAGAGATTGAGTTGGCGGAGATGAACGGTGTTCCACCCATCGACGTAGTTGCGATCGTGGGTGGAAAGATGGTTGTGATGGACGGCGCTGACGGCAGTACGCTTTGGGAGTACGCTATCGGCACACTATACGCCGCTCACTGCGAGGTCATGGACGCCAACGATGACGGCGTGCTCGACGTCGCTATCGGCATCAGGAAGATGGGTGCTACGCCCGGTAAGGTACTCATGGTCGATGGCATTGCCCCCCACGATGAGATGTGGAGTTCCGGTCCTATGGAACCCTGCTCCGACTACGGTTTCAGTCATGCCAACCTGAACTGGGACAAAGCGGCTGATCTCATCGTAGGGACCAACTACAATGAGCGCATCGTGTACGCCTTCGACGGCACTAACGGTGCGGAACTGTGGAGCTTCGAGGCCGGTGACGAAATAAACTGCGTACTCGGTTACGACCTTGACGGCGACGACCAGGAGGACGTGCTGGTCGGTTCCGATGACGGACTGGTGCGTGCTCTCGACGGCGCGACCGGCGACGTGTACTTCGAGCAGAGTTGTGCGGGTGATGTTATGCATCTCGGCGTCGGCGACATCAATGGCGACGGCGCGGGGAATCTCGCCTGTGTCACGTTTGGATCCTCAGGCGTGGTGTACGCCTATAGCTCGCTATATGAGGCCGGATGCTGTGTTGACTTCGCCGGCAATGTCGACTTCGATATCTACGATGTGATCGACATTTCTGATTTAGTCTATATGGTCGACTTCATGTTCAACGACGGTCCACCTCCACCCTGCTGGGAAGAGGCGGAGTTGGAACTACCGTTCGGCGATGAAGCACTGTCGATTGCTGATTTGGTGTACATGGTTGACTACATGTTCAACAGCGGCCCGCCACCGCCGGACTGTCCGTAGCCGTGCTCTCGGAGTCATTTCGTGGGCGGCAGACGTCCTCGTCCGCCCCTTGATTATCCTGGATACGTCTTTCAAGCGGGCAAACCGGGAGGTCTGCCGCGCACAATGCGCATGGTCTGCGTGAAGGAACCGGCAGCAGTTGTGTACCGTAATTCGCCTTGACGTTCATCGTGGAACCGGTTAAGTTATATTCATACCATACGGAAATTGTCCACCGGCTGCCAAAAGCCGACGGCGAGCGTGTCGGGAACGATTAAAGGTCGCGAGTTCAAACCTGAACAAGGCAGGGATAGACCATGAAAAAACTGATTCTCACAGCAGTGCTGCTTGCAGCAGCGTCATTTGCGTTCGCCGACACCGGCCCAACCGGCGTTGTTAACAAACCTACTTTCATCCCCGCCGAGCAGCCCTTCGATTGGGCAACCCTGAAAGGTGCTGATGACACCTGTACGCTCTGGAAACACTGGGAGAACGACACCATCCTGGGCTACAGCCACGGCTACGAGCCATGTCATCAGACGGTAACGTACTTTGATCCGGCCGAATGCGGCGCGCCTACCTATCCCTTTGAGATCACCGCTGTGTCCCTGGTTCTACTCGATCCACCGGATTATGTTGATTCGCGTGTTTACCAGTGGCCGGTTACGCTTGACATCGTGGTGTATGATCTCAACTATCCGCCGGATAGTTGCTACGGACCCGGGGTTGAACTTTGTCGTGTCCAGGTCGTTTGTGACTCCGCCACTTTTGCCTATCCCAGTGTCGGTACTGTCACTTTCCCCACAGCGTGCTGCGTTGATGGGCCGGTTTTCGTCGGCGTCGATTACACCGATACCGGCCCCGGTCCGTATTGGCCGTCGATCATGTTCGACTACAGTTCCGAGCCGGACACCTGTCATATCTTTTACTACACCTGCGAAGCCTGGTATGGGTGGTACGCCTATTGGGTCACGCCGCCGGGCTATCCATTCTTCTATGTGCATGGCGACACCTACTCGCTGAACTGCTGCCCCGATCCGGATGCTGACGGTATATGCGAAGCCGACGACAACTGTCCGAATGACTACAACCCGGATCAGTCGGATGTTGACGGCGATGATATCGGCGATGTTTGTGACAACTGCCCCGATGACTACAATCCCGGCCAGGAGGACACCGATGGTGACGGCGTGGCCGACGCCTGCGACAACTGCCCGTCCGATTTCAACAGTTCACAAACTGATTCGGACAGCGACGGTCTTGGCGATGTGTGCGATGTCTGTCCGTTCGATCCGAATAACGATGCCGACGGCGACGGTATCTGCGGCGATGTCGACAACTGCCCCACTGTCTACAACCCCGGTCAGGAGGACGGTGATGCGGACGGTGTCGGCGATGTTTGTGAAACGGTGACTGAGTGTATCGGCCTGCGCGGCAATATCGACGGCATCATCGGTGACGTAATCGATATCGCTGATCTTGTCTATCTGGTCGACTATATGTTCAACGGTGGTCCACCGCCGCCGTCTATGGAGGAAGCCGATGTTGACGCCAGCGGCCAGGTGGACATCGCCGATCTGGTGTATCTTGTCGACTATATGTTCAACGGTGGCCCGGCTCCCTTGCCGTGTCCGTAGATAGGTCAATCCCAGTAGGTCAGTCCGCCGCGGCGGATTGTGCTCCTGACACGCGCGAAGCGCGAAAAGCAGGCTTGCCTGTCAGGTCCCAAGGAACCTGACGCCAACAGCAGCTTGCCACCTTGCTGCCGAAACGTCATCCTGAGCGGAGTCGAAGGGTGGCGTACCCTGTGCGCGGATACTGGCTTTCGCCAGTATGACGATAATAGAGAAGAAGGATCCTGACCTACCAGATAGCCGGACGGCGGCAGCATCACAAGATGCTGCCACACGGTCAGAGGTCCACGTCAGTGCCTATTCCAGACTCACATGCACGGTCATACACCAGTTTCGCAGTCGCAGTGTCCTGGATCGCCAACCCGTTCGACTTGAACAGAGTGATCTCATCATCACCAGTCCGGCCGGGCTTTGTACCTAACACGATCTCGCCAAGGTCGGCATAGATGTGTGACTCGTCCAAAGCGCCTTCCTCGATGGGAATCATCAGATCACCGGCTTCCTTGAGACAGGCCTCGGTCGAGTCCGCCACGAACCTGGACCGCTTGACAATTGTCGTGTCCAACTCCCGTGCGTTTGGGGTGTGACTGCCGATGCCGTTGATGTGAGTACCTTCGCGCACCTTCTTCCCATCGAATAGCGGCGTCGGCGACGACGTTGCCGTGCAAATGATGTCAGCGACCAGAAGTTCCTCGGCACTTCCCACCTTGACAACCTCCATCCCCAGCTTGGCGCTCATCTCGGCCACGAATCTGTCGGCAGCCTCGCTGGAGATATCGTACACCATCGCTTTGGACAACTTGCGTGCCACCGCCACCGCCCACAGTTGCATCTTCGCCTGGACACCGGCCCCAAAGATACCTGCTACCTGACCGTCATCTTCGCGCGCCATGTATTTCGTGGCCACTCCGCTCACCGCGCCGGTTCTGACGGCCGTAAGGTAGCCGCCATCCATTATGCAAATGACCTGACCGGTTTCTGCGTTCTGTAGCAGCACCGTTCCGATAGTAGTCGGCAACTTGTGTTTAGTCGGGTTGTCCTTGTATACGCTGACCACCTTGCAGGCCAGCGCACCCATCTCCTTCAGATAAGCCGGCATATACAGCGCCAATCCGTCCGGCGGCGTGATCGGTATTCTTAGCGGCAGAACCGCCGTGCCATTGGCAAGCTCAGCGAACGCCTTCTCCACGACATCCATACAGTCGGGCATCTGCAGAATCTGCGTTACATCATCTCTGGAAAGCAATAACGGCATAGAAACCTCCTGATGTTTGGTTGCATTATACCAACTGGTGGGCGACTCCGGCAAGCGATATATGGACCGGCGTGTTCGCCCCCGCGTTGCCCCAGAGCAGTCCGGTATTCCTTGCCAAATGCAGGAATTTGATTACTTTGGAGCCGATTGATGACAAGGAAAACATAGAATCGTGCGAATACAATTGTGAGGCCCGATCATGAATCTGACTCAACTGAAGAAGTTAGCTAAAGACCACAAGATCGAGTTTATCGACCTGAAGATAAGTGACCTGCCCGGTCTGTGGCACCATATTACCATGCCCGTATCTTCCCTGAACAAGGATCTCTTCACCACCGGCGTCGGTGTGGATGGTTCATCATTGCCTGGCTTTTCGTCCATTGAGCGCGGTGATATGATCATGATCCCCAACGCCGACACAGCCTTTGTCGATCCGTTTCATCATCGCCCTACATTGTCCATGATTTGCAACATCATGGATGTTGGTGACAAAGTCCTCCCCTATTCCCGTAACCCTCGGCGGGTCGCCCACGATGCCGAGGTATTCCTGAACAAGATCAAACCGGGGTTGAAGGCGATTATAGGACCGGAGTTCGAGTTCTACGTCTTTGACAAAGTCAATTTCTTTCAGGGACCCGATAGAGCTTTCTATTACCTGGACTCTTCCGAGGCTGAATGGAACGCGGAGCAGGACGATGAGAACCTTGGCTACAAGATTCCCTACAAGAAAGGTTACCACGCCGCACCGCCGATGGATCGCACCTACAATCTGCGGTCGCAGATTTGCGCTATGCTGGCCGAGGTCGGCGTCTACTTGAAATACCATCACCACGAGGTAGGCGGTGGTGGCCAGCACGAGATTGAGACGAAGTTTGCGCCACTGTTGAAAATGGCCGACCAGACGATGTTGACCAAGTACTTCGTCAAAAACGAATGCTTCCGCGAGGGCAAATCGGCTACTTTCATGCCCAAACCGCTCTTCAATGAACCGGGTTCCGGTTTCCACGTGCATCAATACCTTGCCGACAAGAACGGTTCCGTCTTCTTTGACAAGAAGGGACCGGCGAGATTCTCCAAAATCGGCCTCTATTATATTGGCGGCATGCTCAAGCATGTTGATTCCATTCTGGGCTTTTCCAATCCGTCGACCAATTCGTTCAAACGACTCGTGCCCGGTTTCGAGGCGCCTGTGGCGGAGACGTACTCGGTCGGCAATCGCACCGCATGCATACGTATCCCCGGCTACCAACGCGATCCCAAGACCATGCGCTTCGAGTTCCGTCCCGGCGACGGCACAATGAACCCGTACCTGGGCTTTGCCGCCATGCTCATGGCCGGCATCGACGGCATCAGGAACAAGATCGATCCCGGACTGCCTCTGGACAAGAACCTCGATCAGCTACCGCCCGATGAGTTGGCAAAAATACATCAGCTACCGACCTCGCTGACCAAAGCCCTCAACGCCCTGGAAGCCGATTACGATTACCTCCTGGAAGGCGGCGTTTTCACCGAAGACTTGCTGGAAAACTGGTCGGCTTTGAAGCGTAAAGAAGTCGACGAAATCCGCATCCGTCCCACTCCGTACGAGTTCCAGATGTACTACAACATCTGAACATCCCCTTTCTGAGCATCCTCCCACCTCATCCTGAGCGGAGTCGAAGGATGCGTCCAGTGTTGTAGGTCGAAACCCCTGCGCTTTCGACACGTTGTGCACGGTGTGGGTCCTCGTGCACCGTGACCCTGACACGAACTCACTTCACTTTTTATGTTGCTGCATGGACCATATCCTCTTACATTACGGTAGAGGATGGTCCGTAGCCCGAAAACTCAACATCGGCATATAAGCCATAAGCGGCACAGACAAGGAGGACTGAAATGAACCTTGACAAAACAGTAAGAGGTCACGACCTGTTTCAGGCACTGAGCGTCGAACAGGCAGACCGGATCAGCGGGTTTTCGCTGGTCAGGAAATATGAAAAGGACGAATCGATTTTCAATCTCGGCGCTGCCGGCACCCATGTCTACATGCTGCTGAAGGGTTCGGTCAATCTTCGGCTTCCCGCCGATCCTTCGGATTTCAGCATAGTTATTTCAAAGATCGAAAAGGGGGGGTTGTTTGGACTCTCACCGTTGCTCGATTCCCCGAAGTACACGGCGACGGCGCAGTGCACGGAGTATACCGAGGTGCTTGCTATCGAGGCCAAGCCATTTCGGGAGTTACTGGTGAACAGCCACCCGGTGGGGTTTGATATCATGAGCCGTGTTGCCCGGATTTACTTCAGTCGATACATCAACGTTCTGAAGGAACTCCAGGGTGTGGTGAGCCATATCGCCCTGATCCGCTGAACTTCTGATTACGTCACCCTGAGCGCAGTCGAAGGGTGAGCGAAGTCGAAGGGTGACTCTTGTAGGTCAGTCCGCCGCGGCGGACTGCGATCCTGACAATCTTGTAGGTCGAAACCCCTGCAGTTTCGACACCGGATTTCGTTTGTGCGCGGTGTACGTCCTCGTGCACCGCGATCCTAAAGTAAGAACCGAAGTGCTGTCAGGTGTCTCGAGGTTGTCTCATAAGATCGTTTCGTTGGGTCTTGGACTCGACGAAGTCGAGGGTGTGACCCGGCGATTACTCGTAAGCCATTGTTGCACAGCAGGACTATCAACCGGCAGGTCACACGTTTGCCTTCGGCAACCGCAAGACCTGCCGGAACACGCACTTTTGAGACAGCCTCTCTCTGCCTGACGGCATTTCTAGTTACCTCAGCCCGAGCGGAGTCGAAGGGCGGCGCAACAATGTCCAGTAGGTCAGTCCGCCGCGGCGGATTGTGAT
>JAUXBJ010000235.1 GCA_030619425.1 bacterium | reverse complement strand
GCTTGAGCCGCATCAATTCACCAAGCATCTCCGCTCGCTTGATAACCGGGACACCCTGGCTTCGCGCGGCTGCCACCTCGGGGTTGTCGTCGCTTACGGCTGAGGAGATCACGACCAGGTCGGCATCCTGCAGATTATCAGCAGAATGCTCTTCGTAGATCGCAACACCCAACGACGCCAGGTATTCGGTGACGCTGCTCGGCGTGAGATCAGAACCTCTGATCTTGAAACCGAGGTTGTGCAACAGCTCGGCTATACCGGACATGCCGGCGCCGCCGATACCTACGAAATACAGTTTCTTGAACTTACCGAACATAGTTCCTCGACACCGGAAGGCTTTGGTTTCTTTCGTGACCGTGGAGGTCGTCACACCCGGTCACCTCCACGAGTTTCTTCAATCAGCTTGATGATGTCCTCGGCGATGACATCCACGGCCGGCTTCTTTTCACTGGTCGCCGCGACCACCGACGCTTTCATGGCGGCATATCGATCCGACTCGAACAGTTCGACAGCAGTGTCGATCAGATCGGTTCGGTCCAGATCGTCTGGATCAATCACCACGGCCAACCCCCTCTGGGCGAACTCCAGAGCGTTCTTGCGCTGGTGATCTTCGGCCGCGTGTGGATACGGCACCAGTATCGAGGGGATACCGGTGGCCGTCAGTTCGGCCAGGGTCAACGCCCCGGCCCGCGCCACGGCAATGTCGGCAGCCGCGTAGACCAGATTCATTTTATCAGCAAACGGGAAAAGGGAGCAACACGAAGCCTTATCGCCCGCGTTAACGGTCACATCCTTGTAATCCCTCTTCCCCGTTTGCCACAAAAGTTGATACTTGTCGGTCAGAGATTTATTCCTGAGACTTTGTAGTACTGCCTGGTTTATCGCCCGCGCTCCCTGAGAGCCACCCAGCACCAGGATCGTGCGCTTGTTGGGATCGAGTCCGAATAATTTCAACGCCTCGCTTCGGTTGCCACCGAGAACCGACGAGCGCACAGGGTTGCCGGTGACAAGAAGTTCAGCCGAGCTATCCAGATAGTCGGCGGCGCGCTTGAAACCGAGATATATCCTGCGGGCATGACGCGCCGACTGTCGAGTGGCGATGCCGGGGTAGGAGTTCTGTTCCTGCAGGACGGTTGGGATCTTCCGCGTGCGGGCGATTCGCAGGACCGGCCACGAAACGTAGCCGCCGGTGCCCACAACGATATCGGGAGCAAACCGACCTAACAGCAGCCGAGCTTTGAACAACGCGCCCGCCACCACGAACGGCAACAGCAGATTCCTCGGAGTGAACGAACGAACCAGCCCGCGCATGTTAATCAGGTGCAATGGATACCCCAGAGTGTCACGAATGCGATATTCCAGACCACGTTTGGTACCGACGAACCTGATATCGACTTCGCCGCGTCCCTCCAGCAGTTGAGAAAGGCGATCGGCGATTGCAACCGCCGGATAGAGGTGCCCGCCGGTCCCGCCCCCGGCAAAGAGTATCTTGTAGCGGGTCATCGCGGCACCGTCCTTCGCGAGAGGTTCAGGAGCACGCCGACCGCCGCGCTTGACATGAGAAGCGACGACCCCCCATAAGAGATGAACGGCAACGGCAGCCCGGTCACCGGCAGCAACGATGTCACCACCCCGATGTTGACGGCGATGTTGACAAAGAGCGACAGGGTCATGCCACCGGCCAGGAGATAGCCGAACTTGTCCGGCTGCGCGAACGATATCCTGAGACCCCGCCAGAGCAGGTAGAACAGCAGCGTCAGAATCACCATGAGCCCCAGCAGACCTATCTCTTCACCAATCGCGGCGAAGATGAAATCGGTGTGCGGATAAGGCAGAAAGAACAGTTTCTGATGACCCTCCCCGAGACCGACGCCAAGCCAGCCGCCGGCGCCCAGCGTCAAAGCCGCCTGCTTGGCCTGATAGCTCCCCTGCAAAGGATCGGCCACGGCAGCCACGAAGTCCATGATGCGAGCTTTCTTGTAGCCCAGGCCGAATACGACCAGCAAGGCCATAGCTACCATCGGTACCGCCGCGCTGAGTAGATGCTTGATGCGCGCCCCGGCCAAAAAGAATATCCCCACGACCGTAATGGATATTACGATTGTGCTGCCGAGATCGGGTTCGAGAAGCACCAGCAGCAATCCGACTCCTGTCAGCGGGACGTATGGCCACAGCAACTGGCGCAGGTCAGTGAGGTCGCGACGTGGGTTCGACAATGAGAAGGCCAGGAAGAAAACCAGAACGAAGCGGAAAATCTCGGACGGCTGACCGGAGAACGGACCCAGGGCAATCCAGCGATGTGCTTCATTGCGGGCCGGGCCGAGAAACACCAGCGCCAACAGCACCAAACTTACCAGCACGGCCGGAACCGAGTAGATAGCCATTCGGTTAAGGTTCAGTTTGCTGATTACGAATACCGCAGCCAGTGACAGCAACGCCCACAGGCACTGCTGCCGCAGGAACAACAAGTGTGATCCGAAGCGTCCTTCGGCCAGTATCGAAGACGTCGAGTAGATCATAACCAGACCGATAACCATCAGCGCCAGGTAGGCCAGCAGCAATCCTTCGTCGACAGTGCTTTTAGTCAGCGATCGTTTCATTCTCTTTCCTGTCGCGCTTGAGGTCAGCCACCGCCGCCTTGAACAATTTCCCGCGCTGCTCGAAGTTGTCGAACATATCGAAGCTGGCGCAGGCCGGTGACAACAGCACCGTGTCGCCCGGTCGCGCCTGCGCAAAGCTGACCTTGACCGCCTCCTCAAGTGAATCTGCAAACTGGGTCGGGAAGTGTCGTCCCAAACTGTCGTACATTTTCTCTTTGGCTTCACCGATCAGGACGATTGAAGCTATCCGGCCCTGCCCGTGCTCCAACAGCGGCTGGTAAGAGGCTCCCTTGTCGCGTCCACCGGCGATGAGATGGATGCGGGTGTCGATCGAGCGCAAGGCGTAGCAGACCGAGTCGACATTGGTCGCTTTCGAATCATTGACAAAATCAATCCCTGCTACCCGCGCGACGGATTCGAGGCGGTGCTCGACACCGGGAAACGTCTTCAGCACGCGCGCCATGATTGCCGGATCGACGTCGAACAACGTTGCCACCGTCACCGCCGCCGCCGCGTTCTGCAGATTATGCGGACCGGGGATGCGAATATCCCGGGCAGAAACTATTCGCAGTCCCCGTCCGCCATGCGCTATGTAGAGATCTCCCTGCTTAACAAAGGCGCCCTGTTCAACCTCGCCCTCGGTAGTGAAGTACAGTTTGTCGGCGGCGGTCGTGATGCTGTCGCCCATGATTTCCTTATCCTGTGCGTTCAGGATGAGATAGTCACCACTCTTTTGATTCTCAGTGATACGATACTTGAGGTTCTTGTACGCCTCGAAGCTGCCGTGGCGGTCGAGATGATCCGGCGAGAGATTCAGGATCATGGCCACGTGCGGTGCGAAGTCGGCGATCCGCTCCAACTGGAAGGTCGACACTTCAACAACAGCCACTGCTGACTTGCCGATCTTGTCCACTACCTGCGCAAACGGTAATCCGATATTGCCGCAGACGAAAGTATCGAGGCCGGCGGCGGAAAGTATCTCACCTATCAGGGTCGTGGTGGTGGTCTTGCCGTTGGAGCCGGTGACACCGATGATCCTCCCGCGACAGACCCAGGAAGCAAACTCAATTTCAGAAAAGACAGGTATCCCTCTGGCTTCCGCTGTTTTCAGAATGTCGATCTCCGGGGGCACGCCGGGCGAGACTATGATGTAATCCGATTTCAGGAGGCGATCGGTGTGTTGGCCGGTTTCGTAGGCAATACCCTCCTGCCTGAGTTGAGCGATAGCCTCGGCCAGGCTATCGGCCGGCGCCGCATCGGAGACAAACGGCACGCCGCCAAGAGCCGCCGCCAATGAGGCTGAGGAAAGGCCGGAGCGACCCATCCCTATGACACCGATAGTCCGTTCGCTTATGCGTTCCTGAACAGTCATTGTTTTCTCATCGCACTTTCAAGGTCGCCAGAGTCAAGAGGACGCACAGAGCGCCAAGGATCCAGAAGCGAACCACTATTTTGGATTCCGACCAGCCGCACAGTTCGAAGTGGTGGTGTATCGGCGCCATCTTGAACACCCGTTTGCCGCCACGGTATCGATATGACAGAACCTGTATAATCACCGACAAAGCGACCATGACGAACACGCCGCCAACGATCACCAGCAACAGTTCTTTCTTGAGCAAAATAGCGACTGCACCCAGGGCGCCGCCGAGCGCCAGCGAGCCGGTGTCACCCATGAACACCTCGGCGGGATGCGAATTGAACCAGAGAAAACCCAGCGCCGAGCCGATAGCCGCTCCACAGAAGACAGCCAGTTCGCCGCTGCCGGGCAGGTACTCGATAGCCAAATACTCGGAGAAATCGACGCGGCCGGTGACGTAGGCGATACCGGCAAAGGCCATGAAGCACAGGCCAGACAACCCGATGGCGAGACCATCCAGACCGTCGGTAAGATTGACGGCGTTGGAGGAGCCTGTTATCACGAGCACGATGAAAGGCGCGTAGAAT
>JAUXBJ010000113.1 GCA_030619425.1 bacterium | reverse complement strand
TGCGCCGCTGTCATGGCCGGGTCGAATGGAATTCTCCCAAGTATCCTCACTTTCTGTTCCTTTGCAAATTCTTCGATCCGAGATGTCAGATCAGGGCTGATATCTGATTTATTAATACATATCCCCGTGGGAATTCTAAAATGCTTGGTTAACTGCAATAGCCGTGCCATATCGTGAAGTGCCGACATGGACGGTTCAGTTACTATCAGGACATATCCTGCCCCGGTAATAGACGCGATCACAGGACAACCAATACCAGGAGGACCGTCAATGATAATCAGGTCAAATCCATTCTTGTCTGCCAACAACCTTGCCTGCTGACGCAACAACGACACCAGTTTGCCCGAATTGGCCTGTGCGAGACCCAAACGCGCATGCACTAGCTGGCCATGCGGCGTATCGGAAACGTACCATTCACCGTTAACCACCTCTTTGAAATCAATCGCCTGTTCGGGACAGTGGCGCACACAGACCCCGCATCCATCACAAGCGTGCTTATCTATCCAGTATCGTTCACCGCCTGCATTCTCTGGCTGATACATGATTGCATCGAACCGACAATACTCCTGGCAGATTCCGCAGTTCGTGCATCTCTCGTCAACAATAGAGGCTTGCTTACCGCCGATGAATTCGGTTGTTCTCTGTACCTTGTTCTGCAGAATCAGATAAAGATCAGCAGCGTCGACATCGCAATCAACCAGCACCTTATCCCGTGATAAGGCAGCGAGCGATCCAACCAGGCTGGTCTTGCCAGTGCCACCCTTGCCGCTGATGACAACTAGTTCCGTCATCGGCTAATCCGATTAACTATGTTCTGGTAGAGCTCGCGCAGATTCTTTTCGTACTGTGAATTTACGCTGAACATCATCTCACCCCGCGAGTAAGCTTCAGCGAGCCGGCGATTAAACGGGATCTTCTTCAAGATTTCGATTTTTCCGCGGTGACAATACTCATCGGTCCTGTCATCGCCGATATCCGAGCGATTGATCACAACACCGAACGGCAGACCTATCTCCCGCACCATGCCTACGGCCAGCTTAAGATCGTTCAGTCCAAACGGCGTGGGTTCGGTTACTAAAATCACAAAGTCGGTATCGTTGATTGCCTCGATGACTGGACAGGAGGTACCGGGGGGGGCGTCAATGATGGCAACATCAGACGTTATGGCGAGCTTCTTTAATGCCTTGGTGACGGGAGGTGATATCGCTTCTCCGACGTTCAGACGTCCCTCAAGGAACTCGACTCCCATCCCAACGCCGCGACTGATATGTCCGATGGTTCTGGGGATCTCTTCGATGGCATCCTCCGGACAGATATCACTGCATCCCCCACAGCCGTGACAAAGCGAAGCAAAGACCTCCACTGTTTTCCCCAGAACGGCGATGGCGTGATACTCGCAGGCAGCGGAACACTCACCACAGAAGGTGCATTTATCGAGATCAACCCTGGGGACCGGAACAGTAACGTCAATCTGCTTCGTGATTTCCGGTTTCAGGAATATGCGACCGTTCGGCTCCTCGACATCACAATCAAGATAGGCAACATCCTTGCCCATTCGGGCGATGGCTACAGCCAGATTGGTGGCAATGGTGGTTTTCCCTGTGCCACCCTTGCCGCTGGCGATAGATATTTTCAGAGTGTGGTTCTTCAGTTCGCTACTGCCTTGTCATCTTCTGGCCACACTTCGGGCAGTCTACTTCAACGCAAGCGATACCTTGCTGATGAGGAACAGTGGCGCCACACTTTGGACAGACACATTCGCCACTGGGACCAAGGGCTCGTCCACCACGACCCATGCCGCGACCCTGTCCTGAACCACGACCTCCGCCGCCGCCCTGACCCTGGCCACCGCCGCCTCCTTGACCACGACCTCCGCCGCCGCCTTGACCGCGACCTCCGCCCTGACCCTGGCCACCACCGCCGCCTTGACCGCGACCTCCGCCGCCGGAACTACCTTTTGGTGACATAGTATCCTTTCTTACCTTTTCTCTTTCTCACCCATCTGGATATCTTCAAGAAATCCCTTGAAATGCTGGGCCTGTTCTTTCAGATGCACGAACTCTTCATAGTAGTCTGGCTTGACCACTGGATTCTCACTATAACACCACTTCTTCCAATTTGACAAGCGAAATCGACTCGTTCGGGCACTCGTCTACGCATAAACCACAGCCAGTACACTTCTGGGGATTGATCACCGCTGTATCCTCTACGGTGATTGCCTCCTCAGGACATACACCGACGCAGATTCCACAACTGACACATTCCTCTTTGTCTACGATTGCAGTCATTCTTCCACCCCTCATGGCATTCGAGGTCTTCCTGCGCACGCCTGTATCTGCGACAACGGTTGGCGCAGGCGCATTTCCCCCTTGTAGGACGGAGATGCGTGCATTGATAGTCTGCAACTCAGCCATCATTGTGTCAGCCTGGGCTCTGAGCATTTCGATTTCCTGACCCGGGTTCTCCGGCCTCAATCCTCCCGGGTCAGGATACTCAAGTTGTGGTTGGTAGTGTGGTGACTCGACCGGACTCTGAGATGCTTCCATGCCCGTACGTCGACCCATTCCACGTCCGCCACCGCGTCCCATACCTCGACCGCCACCCTGACCTTGACCGCGACCACCGCCCTGACCGCGGCCTCTGCCCCCACCGGAACTGCCTCTTGGTGACAAGGTACGCCGCCTCACTACTTCTTCTCTTTCTCCGGCGTCTTGCTTGAATCCGCCGATTGTTGCTGAAGCTCATCGACACGCGCTTTTATGTCGTCGAGAACTCCCTCGAAATGATGTGCTTGCTCCTTCAGATAGGCGAGTTCGTCATCCCGAGCCACTCTCGAGGTCGTAGCTACACCGGGATCAACCGCGTATCCCGCCGGATAAGGATACGGATATCCATATCCACGCGCCCATCCCGGCTGACCTGTGGCGTAATACTGGTTGCGCCATCCGCGGCCACCGCCATGAAAACCGCGTCCGAATCCGCGACCTCGACCACCTCCGAACCCTCGTCCGAAAGCAGGGTTCATATATCCCGGCACATCATAGCCGGCACACATCCCAGCGCCGCGCCCTGTCAATGGTCCGGCGCCCATGGGTCCGGTTCTGTCTCCACCTGGCATCTCTAACTCCTTTCGTGTTCAGTTATCAAATCACATTAACTTTTCTTGTCGCTGTCGTCCTCGAGGATTTCAACATCGTCAGTGATGTCAATCACCTTTGCTTGTTCCGACTTTGCCGGAAGAAGTTTGCGGGCCACGCTCCCGATAAGACCACGGACAAGACTGTTGGGTTTCTTGAGATCGTTGACGATATACCCGATGATCGGCGCCGCGATTGACGTGAAACCAATCGCCTTACCGGTCTTGCCGGTGAACATACCCCTCAGTCGCCTGCGTTGTCTCCCACCGCCGGTATCTGTTTTGGCATTGTCAAATTGTCCCGGCATAATTCATTCCTCCTTATCCACAAGCGCGGACACTACATCCAATGCCCATCGACATTGGCCTTGTCGCTTACCTCAAGCTTATCGTTCCGAGCCAGTTCAATCGCCTCCGATACTGTTCCGTCCACCCATTGCGCAACCTTGATACCAGCCGCTTCAAGAGCTCGAAAAGCATTCGGACCGAAATTTCCTGATACTACCATGTCCACTTTCTTACGAGCGACATTCTCAGCAGCCTGAATTCCGGCTCCTCCTGCTGCGTTCACGTTTTGCTCGTTATTGACAACCTCAAAGCTTTCGTCGCCGGTATCAAAGACCAGGAAATATGGCGCCCGTCCGAATCGTGGATCAACCTTGCTGGTTAGATCCGTTCCTTGAGATGAAACCGCTATTCTCATCATTCCTCCTTAAACAGTTTGCGCGCTCCGAAGCCCATGCGTCGTCCGCACCGTTGACCTCTCTCCCGACGGCGGCGTCGCCCGCAACCGGGCAGAAGAAAATTATCGTTCTGTAAAACTCCATTACAATAGGCAGCAATGACCTCATCAACCTCGCCGCGAACCCAGGGGTATGACCTTATCCCCGAGGCCGCCAGCATCCGCTCCAACTGATGCGATATGGCGCCACAGATCAAGACATCAATGTGGCGATCGGTCAGGAAACTCACGTGCCCGGGAATACCCGCTCGAGGGATGCCGACCGTCTCTTTTGAAACCACTCGACCCTCGTCGATATCTGCTACGAACAGATAACACGCTGTGTCCATCAGGGGCGATATACGCCCATCCCATATCGGAATTGCAACCTTCTTCATCACCCTCTAAGCTATAGCATTATTCATGCCGAAATTGCCACACAGGGTGGGATAAGGCGCTATCATACTTATGTGCAGCGACTTATAGGCACGACGCGGATTGTCTGCCGTAGGACAGAAAGCGAGAATGGTTGCGATGATGCAACCTCTTCAAGAGAGGGGATTGCGCTTGTGCAATGGCTGTTAAGCGGTAGACTGAATTCCCAGTTTCTTCATTTTTCGCCAGAGCGTCGTCTTGTGCATACCAAGCTCCTGGGCCGTCTTCTTCCGGTTGAAATTATTTCTTCTTAGTGCTTCCGTAATAAAAGCAACTTCGACATCATCCATTGATGTCAATCGGGCTAAAGGCCTGCCCTCTTCCGGCCTGACATTCTCCGGAAGGTTTTCGATATCAATGACGGTTCCCCGACAGAGAACGAAGGCATGTTCGATGATGTTTTCGAGTTCTCTGATATTGCCCGGGTAGTCATAACCCACCAGAACCGCTAAGACATCAGGTGAGACATCAGCGATAAGCTTTTTCTTGAGATTGTTGAAGCGGCGAATGAAGTGATCGACCAACAAAGGAATATCTTCTTTGCGTTCACGAAGCGGCGGCAACTTGACACGAATTACGTTTATCCGATAGTAAAGATCTTCCCGAAACTTCCCTGATTTGACGAGCTTGTCGAGATTCCTGTTACTGGCGGCGACAATGCGAACATCCGCCTGAACTGATTCTGTGGCGCCAAGCGGCTCATAGGTTCTCTCCTGAATCACCCGCAGTAACCGGACCTGCAAGGCGGGAGATATGTCGGCGATTTCGTCGAGGAATATCGTCCCGGATTCGGCGACTGCAAAGCGTCCCGGTTTGTCTTTGCGGGCGTCGGTAAAGGCCCCTGCTTTATAGCCAAAAAGCTCCGATTCGAGAAGGGTATCGGGAAGAGCGCCGCAGTTGACAGCGACAAACGGCTTGTCCTTCCGATGCGATAGATTGTGCAGGGCACGGGCGATCAGTTCTTTGCCGGTTCCGGTTTCGCCTTCGATAAGCACTGTGCTGTCGCTCTCAGCGACACCTGGAAGGATATCAAAGATCCGAAGCATCTCGCTGTTCTTGCTTATGATATCATGAAAGGAGTACTTCTTTTCCAATTCCCGTCGGAGTTCCTCAATCGTGCTTAGATCCCTGAAGGTCTCTACACCACCTATAGCATCTCCCTTCTTGTCTCTCAAAACCGCCGTTGAAATACTGATTGGGACTCTGACTCCATCGGCATCAATAATATAAGCCGTGCGATTGACGACCGGTCGATTGGTCTCGAATGTCTCGTTGAGGGCACAATTTGTCTCGCAGATCGAAGCGTGAAATACATCGCAACACCGTTGGCCGATGGCCTCTTCTTTCAGGATGCCGGTTATCTCCTCGGCCGCCCGGTTAAAGGATGTAATACGCCAGTCGCGGTCAACTGTGAACACTCCATCGGCTATAGAGTCGAGGATTATCTCGGTGGTATCGTTGTTCTTGTCAGTCATATCTCTTAACAGCCACAGCTTCTCAATTCATGATACGTCCTGCGTTGCAAATATGCAACCCATATCGGAATCAAAACTGAGAAACAACCCCGAGGGTTATTGGACTTTCCCCAAAACACTTGGGTTGAACAGCAATATCTGATATTTGTGGTCGGCGTATGTCCCCGTGCGCCGACAACTTTTCGGGGTGAACGCGGTAGACGAGGACGTCCACCGCGCACAAAGCACTCTCACCGAGGCTGAAGGTAGGGTCTTAAAACACCGATTATTAACTTCTCCGCCCATTTTCTTTCACATTCAAGAGATAGGTTATAACCGGGGACTTTCGTTGTATACTCCAGGAATAAGGAATCAGCTTTGCCTATTAATTGTCGCTGATGGTCGGCCACCTTCAGATTTGGCGGTCTCCCTTTACGCGACTTAAACGCGCTCTCATAGGGCCGAATCCGCCCGCGCAACGCTTGTCCACATTCACCCACATAAGCAACAGCACCATCGGAGTTCCTAATCCAGAGATAGATGCAATTCCTCGTGTTCCAATCTTTGAATGCTTTCAGGGTCTTTCGAGCGCCGAAAGAATATGGCCTTTTGTTGGCATCCAGTGGGCGAATCCAACTGATTTCGCCCGTGAATAAAATTCGCTGTTTTGGCATCTATCATACTTCAATTATCTAAACTCGTGTCACAAGCCTGTTCCTGCAAATGTAGCGACTGCGTAAGTAGTTATCAATAAAAAGGTTGAAGAAACAATAGCGGTGCAGGGATTTGAACCCCGGAATCAACAAGGGTCCATTTTGTAATGTTTTGAACG
>JAUXBJ010000100.1 GCA_030619425.1 bacterium | reverse complement strand
TCGAGGGTTTCCTGGGCCGCTTCAATATAAATCGGCGGTGGGTTCTTCAGGTTCTTTTTCGCTGTGGCAAAAAGCCCCGGCACCGCTTTCATTCTGGCGAGCATGGCCACGCGCTTTTCATGAAGCGGCGCGTGACCGGACAGGGAGAGGAAGTACAGGCCGTTGACGGCTTCATCGGCATACAGTTGAGGTGACTTCTTGTGCCATCGGATCCGTTCCAGGTCCAACAGAGCTATATCGACATACGACTTTACCAACTGGTAGTTGATGCGCTGGTAATCTTCGAGATTGGCCTTCTTGTACTTGTAAAGACTCTTCTCGAAGCCCTTCAGTTTCCTGATCATGCTCTTCACGGATTTGGACGAGTAGTCGGCCAGATGGAAGTCATGGGCATGGATACCCATCTCGGTGGCGCGAACAGGATAAAACGCTTGAAGCGTCTCAAGGATCTCTAAACAAACGTCCTGAAAGGTCCGACTCTTCTTGGCGGCAGTCGGGTGAAGCGGAAAACCGATTAAGATTGAGCTAAGAACGAATACAATTATAATCCTGCGAAACATTTTGCCTCCTTCAAATAGTGATCGGCAGCAGCGCTGCAAAACCGAAGTACAATCCATAATCTAATTACGAAAGAATCGCCCCACTAGTTCGATATGCATGGTGTGTGGAAACATGTCAACCGGCTGAACCAGCGGCAAATCATAACCCGCCTGCGCGAACGATTTGGCGTCACGGGCGAAAGTCGATGGGTTGCATGAGATATAGAGAAGTTTCTCCGGTTGCATTTCGATGATTCGTTTGACCGCTTTGGGATGCAATCCCGCCCGCGGTGGATCGATGATCAGCGTAGAGAACTCTGCGGCGCTGCTACGCTGCTGTTTGAGATAATCCCTGACGTGACCCTGGTGAAAACTGATATTCTCGATGCCGTTCAGCGCAGCGTTTTCTCGCGCCGCCCTGACAGCGTCCTCAACCAGTTCTACACCGACAACTCTGTCGACGCGGTCGGCCAGCAGGATTCCGATAGTCCCGGCGCCGCAGTAAAGGTCGAGCACCTTGTCGGTCGGCTCCGGTTGAAGCATAGCAAACGCGACTCCGTAAAGTTTTTCCGCCTGAAGTGAATTGGTCTGGAAAAACGAATTGGCCCGGATACGAAAACGACAATCGAACAGTTGCTCTTCGATGAAGCCGGGACCATAGAGGACGTTTTCGGTTTCTCCGACAGCCACGTTGGACAGTTTGCCGGTCTGGTTGTGAATGATCGTTGTGATCTGCCCAAGCGCTTCGGTCATCTGAGCGACGAAAGTGTCAACCGACGGGAACTCCCCCCGGTTGGTGACCAGGTTAACCATTGTCTGATCGGTGCGCACGCCCTGGCGAATAACCAGAAAGCGCATGTATCCCTCGTGCGTTTTGACGTCGTAAGCCGGGATATCGTTCGAGACCGCAAACTGCCGCACCCAGGCGACGATTTCGTTGGATAGTTGGGATTGGAGGTAGCATTTTTCAAGATCGAAAATACGGTCGAAATGTCCGCGTTCATGCAGGCCGAGACGCATCGAATCGTCCTCAGCTACGTGAAACGAAAACTCCATCTTGTTGCGATACCAGAACGGATCGTCGACGCCCATAATCTCTTTGACTTCGATAGTGTCAAACCCGCCGAGTCTTTCGAGACAGTCGGCCACTTGTTTCTGTTTGTAAGAAAGCTGCTGTTCGTACCTGAGGTCCTGCCAAGTGCAACCGCCGCATCGCTCGAAATGGGCACAGAGGGGGTCGATCCGCTGGTCCGATTTCTTGATGATGCGGTGCACAACTCCCTGATCGTAGCGAGGCTTCGAGCGCACGATTTCGGCCTCGACTGTCTCGCCGGGCAGGCCGCCTTTGAGAAAGACAACTTTGCCATCATCAAGGTGCGCCACCGACTTACCGTCGAAAGCCAGGTCGATGACATCCAGCGTGACGATTTTTCCCTGCGCCGTCATGATCGCGAAATCTCCCGGTCGTGACAGGTGTCGTCGTCATGGTTGCATCGTACTTTTTCAATTTGGATAGTACCGAGCCCGATTTGGAACTTCTCCATGAGCATCCGATTGATATCAGCGACGACATCCGGCCCGGCCTGAAAATCGGCCTCGTCCAGACAGACGTGGCAGGAGAGCGCCACGTCCCTGGAAGACAGTGACCAGATGTGAAGATGATGACAGTCCTGCACCTTGTTCATCTGTCGAACGGCATCGAGAACGCTGTCGAAATCGATACCTTCCGGTGCTGCTTCCAGAAACACCAGCAGCGCCTCCCTGATCACCAGGTAAGACGAATAGACGATGGCCAGGGCGATCAGGCAGGAGAGGATGACATCTATGATAACCCAGCCGGTGAGGATGATCACGACGCCACCGATGAGGACTCCGACCGATGAGACTGTGTCGTAGGCCATGTGGAGAAAGGCAGTCTTCATGTTGAGCGATTTGCCTTTCTCGCTATGCAGCAGCCAGACCGAGACAAGATTGCCCACCAGCCCGATTGTCGCGACCGTGAGAAACAGCCAGGCGTGCGTGATCGGCTGCGGCGCCAACAGGCGCAGGTACGCCTCACGAAGAATGAAAATCGCAATGACCACCAGCGCCACCGCCGAGACCATGGCCGTTATCACCTCGACCCGCTTGTATCCGTAAGTCGAGCGCTTGGTCGCCGGCAGATTGGATCCCTTGACGCCGAGCCAGGCAAGTATCAGCGCGGCCACGTCGGACAAATTGTGAACGGCGTCGGCCAACAAAGCCAAATAGCCGGAGATGATACCGCCGACAAACTCGGCCGCTGTAATGCCGAGATTGAACAGTATCGTCCAGGCCAGCTTGCGGCCGGATACGTGGCTGTGGGCGTGGCGTTCGTTCATATCTGTTCTTCCATTCGTTAGCGCCTAAAATATCGGCAAATTCTCTCGGCGCAACCTATTAACAGTCGACCGTCACCATAGTTTCGTACATCAACGTCGGCAAAACTCAGACTCGGCGGCCTGCGCCCGCACGATCGGAAATCATGCGGGCACGACTACGCAAAGTTGCGGAACGAAAACATAAATCGGTCCGGTCCATGTTGACGTCGATGAATTGAATGTTATATTGGGCCGCATGAAAATGAAAGACATTCGATGGTTTGCCCTCGCGGTCATAACACTGGCCGCTGCGTGGCTAATGGTGAGTCCGTTCCAGACGGCGGTAGCACTGGATTCCGTTGACTCTCACTCCGACGCTACTACCTCACAGACTGAAACTGAGTCCACCGAACAGGGCGAGGCTGCGCCTATAGCTGTCATTGAGGGGGAGAAGCGGGGCGAACGCACGCCGCCCGGCCCGATCGATTTTCTGATGACCGGCAAGTTCCTCGGGTTCGCGGTGCTGATGTTGATCGCGGTGGTGCTATTAATCGGAGGCTGGGTACGGCCATGGGTCCGGATCGCGCTTCTGCTCGTGGCGTTCGCGCTATATGGACTCGATTACTTTTTCCCCTTGCACCCGTCGCCGATGTGTGCTTCCACCAAGCTGTTTATGTTCAAATTCACCTGGGGTGAGTTCTTCCCGGCCTTCCTGGCCTTGTTCGCAGCTATGATGATCCCCAGTCTGATCGGACGCAAGCTGTTCTGCGGGTGGGTCTGCCCGTTAGGGGCGCTTCAGGATCTGGTCAACAAGATTCCGTTCAAACCGCGTTTCAAGAACTTCAATTTCAATCTCTTCAACGCCGTTCGTCTGGGTTTGCTGGCGATGTTCTTTCTCACCTTCTTCGCCGTCAAGGATCACATCGCTTTTCTCGGTGAGCAAGTCGGCACCGGCGAGGCCCAGAATATGTGGACAGCCTTTGCGGCCTACAGTATGTACGAGCCGGTGAATTTTTTCGAGCTGCTCCACTGGGGCTGGAATAGCGCCCGATGGTTCATCATGTTCGGTATTCTGATAATCGCCAGTCTGATGCTCTATCGCCCCTTCTGCTACCTGATCTGCCCGATCGGCGCTTTGACCTGGTTGTTAGAGAAGATTGCTCCCGGTCGCATCAGGATCGACTACGAGAAATGCACCGAGTGCGAAGAATGTTTTGAAGCCAGCCCTTGTCCGACGATCAAGCCGATGGTGGAGCGCAGCAAGAAGGTTTTACCAGACTGCACATCGTGCGGTGAGTGCGCCGCATCGTGCCCCGAGGACGCGATTAGTTTCCGGTTCAGAAGGTAAGTTACTCTTGTAGGTCAGGAGCGAGCCTGCCCTGAGCGGAGTCGAAGGGTGCTCCTGACAGGCAAGCCTGCTTTTCGCGCTTCGCGCGTGGCAGGATCGCAGGGATCCTGCCCTACTGGTATGTCCAAAATATGGCTTGGCGGCAGGCCCAATCATTTCTATATTTTGGCGGTTCACGGATTTATGGGATGTACAGCCGTCCGATATAGAAGATAATGGATTATCAGAAAACCATAGCTGCGGTAGCGATGCTTGTTATTGCCTTGAGTCTGGTCTCCTGCTCGGACAACCGGGCGGTGCGGCTCAGGTACGAGGTCGAACGACTTTACTACCAAGCCGATCGACAGATGAAAGATGCCGCCTCGGCGCCTGAACAGTCGCGGACGGCTATCAGGAAGTCGGCCGCCGACGCCTACGGCGAGACACTCGAATTCTCACTCTCGGTTCTTGACTCCATCTCCGGCACGGAGCATCCTGTCGAACACCGTGAGATACGATACCTGGCTTTCCAGTCCGCCAACCGGCTGGCCTCGCTCTATTTTCGAGCGCGCAGTTTTGACACCTGCGTTTCTATCCTCAGCCGACTATTGGACAAGACTTCATACGAAGGAGCGGCGCAGGTTACCACAAATATCAGCCTGGGCCGAGCTCTGCAGGCATCGGACCAATGGGACAGCGCCCTGACCGTGTATCATGGGGCTCTGAAGAACTATTACCCGCCGGTTGATGACTCCGGCGAGGTTGTGGATGTGCTGTTCATGTTGCCTTTGCACATCTTCCAGATAGTCAACTCGGTTGGCGATACCTCAGCGGCTATGGGGCATTATGAGAAGGCAGAGGACTACTATCGGTCTCTGGCTGCTCTGGAACCCGGCGGCAAGGTGGCCACGGCGGCCCACACCGCGCTGGCCCGACTGTATCATGAGACAGGCCGATGGCAAAGCGTGATTAGTGAGCTTAGGCAGCTTCGGGATAGTACCGGTGAAAATCATGTCGCCATCCGAGTCAACATTGCCGACACTTATGCCCGTATGGCCAATTGCGTGGACAGCGCCGTCGCCATGTATGAGTCCCTGTTGTCGCAACTGGAACCGGCCGACAGCCTCTACCGCCCTCGGTTGAAATTCAAAATCGCCCTGATGAAAATGGAGAAAGGCGACTTCCTCGACGCCCGTGAGATTTTGATCGATCTCAAGAGAAACTATCCGCGCTACTATGCCGCCACGCCGCTGGTACAGTTTACGATCGCCCGGTCGTTCGAACGGCTGCAGCGCTGGAACCGAGCTGAAACCGAATACAAGTACCTGATTGAGAAATACCGGGGCTCGGAGCGAGCCATGGCCACCTATCTGCATCTTGGTGACCATTACCGGGACATGGGCCGGAACGATGAAGCGCAGAAATGGTACCGGGAGGCCGAGGGGTATTACGATGAGATAGCTACGCGCGGTGCCGGAACAATGATAGAAGCCCGCGCTCTGGTATTCAAGGCCGATCTCTACCGTCGCTGGGACGATTATCAGCGGTCGGCGGAGTTACTGGTTACCCTGTTTGATAAATATCCCCAGTCCGATCCCGGCCGTAGCGGCCTGCTCAAGGCGGCGGCAATATATCGAAACGAGTTGAACCAGCCCGAACGGGCCGATTCACTGATCGGCCGGTTGCGATCGATGTTGTTGCAGCCGGAAGAAGGATGGGGAACTTAGGATCCTTTGCCGATGGGAATTGTATCAAGAATAAACATGGACTCATAATGAGTGGAGTAAGGATGAAACAAAAAGCTAACGTATTTGCCCTGGTCACCCTGTTGTGTCTGTTCCCGGTATTCGTATCGGCCCAGACCGACGCCTTCGGCATACCGGATACCCTGTACGCCGATCTGTCCAAAATCGACGACTACAACTGGAAAGTCGACATCTCGTATACTAACGACGAGTGGGTGGATGGCTTGACGATCCCACTACAGTTGATCGGTGGTAAGACTCGACTGAGGGGGGACTCAGCCGTCTACACCGGTGGTCGGGTAGAGAAGTTCGACCTCAAGGGCTTCCGTGCCGACACGGCTATTCAGTGTGTCACCATGGGGTTGATGGCCAATCTGGGCCCCAACAAGAATACACTCCCGCCGGGGAAAGGTCGACTGGTAACGCTGTTCGTGTCCTCGCCGGACAAGAAGCCGATAACGGAGTTCACCGTCGATACTACGACTACGCGACCGAATAACAGCCTCCTGATCATCGCCAAACGGATTCAACCGGGTGAGCCGCCGGACACCCTGGGTTACGACCGTGAAGCCGAGAAGCAGATCATTCCGGTGTGGGTCGTGAGAAAGTCGGACTAGATATACTGCAAGAACTGATTACGCCGGGTTCCATATCGCCTGAGGCGGCGAGGGACCCGGTTTTTTTTGGTTCATCCGGTAAAATCGGGGATTAGATAGCGACAACGGCAGACAGTCCCGTAGGTCGGAACCCCCTTGCGGGTTCCGACTCTCAAATTACTCACCAGAGTCCCGAGTCGGGAGCCCTGAGTTCTTGACGTGTTGTCGGAACCTCGCCCTT
>JAUXBJ010000327.1 GCA_030619425.1 bacterium | reverse complement strand
CCTTTTCAAACATCTCGATGGACCGACTCGAATTCTTCCCCTGATCCCAGTATTCCTTCCCACGCAGATAGTAGTCGTACGCCTTGAGGTTGTCGGTGGGCTTTGCGGTCAGAAGTTGCTTCTCTGATTCCAGCAGCGTTACATCAAGCGCTTCGGCAATACGGGCGGCAATGTCTGCCTGAACAACGAACACCTGGGTAAGAACGCGCTCAAAGGTGTTGGTCCAAACATGGGAATCATCGGAGGCGCGAATGAGTTGCGGAATAATGCGCACGCGGTCGGTGTCGCCGGACTTGTCCCAGCGGATAGTACCCTCCAGGACGTAGTCGACCTTCAGTTCCCTGGCAATGACCTTGAGCGGCTTTCCGGAACCCTTATAGTGAACAGCGCTGGTTCTTGAAATGACCCGCAAACCACCAAAACCAGCGAGCCGCGCGGTGATCTCATCGGTCATGCCATCGGCGAAATACTCATCCTCCTCGGCGCCGAGATTTTCAAAGGGCAGCACCACCAATGATTTGATGCCACTACTGTCACTATCCGGCTGGAACTGCCAATACCAGAGACCGATCATGGCTAACAGCACAAGGACCGCGGTGGGTACGATATACCGATTCCACCAATCCTTGCGGGGCTTCTCTGATGCCGAAGTGACCCCGGTTGTCAGTCTTTTCAGATCGCTAACCACACCCGCCGCGCTCTGGTAGCGTAGCGATGGATCTTTTTCCAGCAGCTTGGTGACAATCCGCTGCAAGTCGTCGGACACACCACTCTTGAATCGGGACAACGGTTCGGGCTTATCGTTCAGAACAGAATTGAGCGTGGTTGCTTCTGTTTCTCCCTTAAAGGGAGCGTGACCGGTCGTTATCTCATACAGCATGACACCAAGAGAGAACAGGTCGGAACGCTGGTCAACTTCCTTGCCTTGTATCTGTTCCGGTGACATATAGCCAACAGTGCCCAGGGTCGACCCGGTCTTGGTCAACTGCTCAGTACCCTTTATCGCGGCCAGCCCGAAGTCAAGCAGCTTGGGGCGACCCTCACTGTCAATAACAACATTGGACGGCTTGACATCACGGTGGACGATATCTGACTGATGCGCCTTGCTCAGTCCTTCACAGATATGAAGGCCAAGATCGATAACCTTCTCTAACGACAGTTCCTTGCTTCTGATTACCTCACGCAACGATAGACCCTCGACATGCTCCATCGCAAAAAACGGCCGACCCTGATGTTCGGACACATCGTGAATCGTGACGATATTGGGGTGATTCAATTTCGCTGCTGCCTGCGCCTCACGTTTGAAGCGCTCACGACAATCGTTGTCCTGACACAAATGCGACGGGAGGAACTTCAGCGCCACCCGACGCTTAAGCTTGGTGTCCTCGGCCAGATAGACCTCACCCATGCCACCCGCGCTGATCTCTACGTCAATGCGGTAGTGCGACACCATCGTGCCCTTGGTCAGCACGACATGGGTGCGCGTCTTGTCGTCGTCAGATTCCATGTTACCTCTCACGGCGCGGTTTTCAGACGCGCCAATCTTGCTTTGGCATCTTCCACAGCCGCCAGGCCGGGGTCGGCGTTCTTCCAAATATCGAGGAAGGTCTCATACTGCTCGATCGCTTTATCGTTCCAGCCCGACTCCTCGTACGCCGTTCCCAGGTAATAGTGCAGTTTGACCGACTCGGTGGTCCACTTCAGACGACCTTCGCTGTAGCGCGAAAGGAGTTGTTCGAGCCAGGCTACGGCTTCACCCAGTCGGGCGTTATCCTGATACGATCTGGCCAGCATCAAACAGGATGCAAAGCCATACGGAGAATCGCGGTCCAGTAGCTCCTCCACCGCCCTGGCGTAATGCCGGATCGCCACATCGTAGTTCCCCTTCGCCCGCTCGACACCTCCGGCTCCGATCCAATAGAATCCCATAAAGGTGGTATCGTACTTTTCAATGGCGCCTTTCCACGCCGACAGCATCTCTTCGGCCTCCGTCATGCGGCCGTTTTCAGCAAGCATCCGGATGTATAAATGCCGAAAGGGCGCCACCGGGCTGCGTTTTTCTGCGAAGTCATCCATCGCTTGTTGCGTCGCCGTAAGAGCTTTATCAACCACGCCGAGTTCGGCTTGAATCGTGGCGATAGTAAGATGCTTTTCCCAACAATTCGCTTTCTCTAACCTGTCGGCTGCAATACCCTGATCCAGGATACCCAGAGCCTCATCAAAGTTACCCTGGTGCATCGGGATGAAAGCCAGGTCAAGGCGACCGTCCGAGCGAGCACTCTTACGGGGGCTTTCAAGGTACTTCTCATAGCATTTCCTGGCCTCGTCGTATCGCAGTTGGAAGACATACATGTGTCCCAGGCTTCTCCATGACAAGTAGAAATCCGGTTTGATCTCGACCGCCTTTCGGAACGACGCAATCGCCTCATCAATTTTCCCGCCGGAGGCGTAAAGCTCGCCCCGTGAGTCATACGGATTGGCCTGGTCCGGGGCCAGTTCTATGTATCTGTTAATCGCCCAGATGGATTTGTCGAAGTTGCCGACTTCATTGTAGGCATAGGCCAGTTGATTGTATGCCGACTCATACAGAGAATCCACCTCTATGGCCTTGGTATAGTAATGGATGGCAGAGTCCGTTTGACGCATACCATAGCCGTACATGTACCCAATGTTATGATGCATTTCTTTATCGTCGGGATAGCGTTTGATAATCTCTTTGCCCTTCGCAATGGCTATCCCCGGATCGCCGTTTACATAGGTGTGGAAGGACTCAATTGTGAGTTTCTCTCTGTGGCTCACGTTTTCGGAGAACCGTAGCGCCTTGGCTGTATTGTCCCGGCGCTCGGCTCCACTACTTAGTCCGGCCAGTCGATAATAGGCCATGGCAAAAGTCGAATCCAGTTCGACAGCTTTTCTCAAGGCTCGTTCGGCATCGGCGAAGTAATGTTTGAATCCGAGTTCAACACCCTCCAGATAGTAGCGATATGCCTCGGGCGAGTGCGTGGTCACATTGGCCACCGGGCGGTCCGGCTCGGACATTGCTTCTTCCGGCAACGATAAATCGCTTTTGATCTCAACAGTGAGCCTATCCACAAGAGTGAAGATGTCCTCGCCCGGTTCTCCGTCGATGCGTTGCGTCGCCACCGAGGTACCTGAAGACACTTCTGTCAACTGCGCAGTCATGACGATGCCCGGGTCTGTCCTGAGGATGCTGCCCTGCAACATCCATTTGGCCTGCGCCCTTTCGGCAATCTGTGACGCCACGCCGGGATCGATCTTCTTTTCCCCCTCACGACCGAGCATCTTCAGGATATCGTAGAGTCTCTGGCTCGACACCACCTGCACAAAGCGCGACTCCGACAGGTCGGTGATCAAAAGATTAGTGGCTATTTCACCCATCTTCTGACTGTCGGCCGGATCGGCCAGGTTGTCAAAGTACATTATAGCCAAACGGTTGCCGTTGGCGACTGCTTCCTGTGTGGGGCGCACTTCAAACTGCCACGGCTTGAAGACGAGAGCAACCACGGCGATTACAAGAATCAACGTCGGAACCAGATATTTGGTCGTTTTGGTTCTGCGTGCTTTTGGCGCGTGAGATACGAGTGAGCTATCGGAATCACGCCTCAGTCGCTTTAGATCGCTT
>JAUXBJ010000161.1 GCA_030619425.1 bacterium | reverse complement strand
TATTCTACAACCGAATTCGTCGTCATTCTACTCTGGGATACATGAGTCCAGTTGATTTTGAAGAAAAGAACAGTTATGCTTAATAAACTGTCCACCATAACGGGGGAAGATCAAACCCCTGACCCGCAGGGTCGCCCTGAGCGCAGTGGAAGGACGGGTTAGGTGAACGGCAGATGTCCACATCTGCCGCCCGATCAAGTCGGGTCTCACAGCGTCACGTGTGGACATAGGACGCGCACAGAAATGTAGACAAACGCTCCATGACGCTGCCGCGCACAGCGCGAGAATCAGGCTTGTGTGTTGCGTCAGGTCTTGCGAACGGCGAAGCCGGGCGTGTGACCTGACGCTGCCGTGTGCATCTACTAATGTGCCAGGTCACAATCCCGCTGAAGCGGAATCAAGACCTGACACAACCGGGCAGCCAGTGTCCGCCCACAAGGTGCGCCACCCTTCGACTCCGCTCAGGATGACGTGCTGGTGGCAGGATCGCAGCGATACTGCCCTTCAAGGACTATCGGCGGTTGTCAGTCCTTAAAATAGATATCAACCGAGCCCAAACCGACATCAAGCTCCAAAGTAATTCGAATATCGGCTTCGTCGAAATCATCGGATTCGTAGATACCGTCGCGAACCTCATCGAGATCGTCATTGTGGAAGTCCACCGACGAGAACCAGCCGGGTTCACCGGTTTCAATACGTACCGGTATGCCCTGCGGTAAAATGATCTCCGCTGACCCGAGCCCGATATCAATCGATATCTCCGACTCGCCTGTATATTTGCCCCGGAAATCGAGATCGAAGGACCCTGCCCCGCCGTCGAAATTGAACCGCTCGAAGTTGGCGTTGCCCAGGTTCCTGAACTCAAGCGAGGCCGCGCCGGCGTCGACATCGAAATCCTCCATCCGTTGGGGATTGGGGCGTGAAAAATCCACCTCACCGGCGGCGGCGCCAATCTCGATCGACAGTTCGTTTATGGGAATGCCTCCCAGATCCATCTCAGCATCACAGGCGCCTGCTTCTATTTCCAGAACCATGGGATAACGGTTTGAGAGGATGACCTCCCATAGGTTCTTCTCGGTGTCGATATTTCGCTTGCGGCGTATGATCGATTCCAAATGCAGATGACCGATGCCGCGTCGAACGTTATAATCGATTTCGCACTCGATCCTTCGCGGATCATAGTCGACTTCAACGGTGGCGACTTCCGCCATATCAGCTGACGAGATGATGATTTCCCCGGCGCCGAACTCGATACTCACTTCGATTTTGTCGGCGCCCTCGGCATCGATTTTCTCGGATAGTTGCTCCATCCTGCCTGCCGATGCTGAAAACGCCAGGACAAAGATTATCAGAATCGCCGGCACTGATATACGTAGTAGCATCTCCGGATTCTCCTTCCAGTTAGTCACTCTTCTAACTTACATACGTTGCCGGCAGGGTCATGTTTCATCGACCCCGGAAACACTGTCAGGCCCAGGGGTAGGGAATTGCTCCGGACGTATAGGTGGCGGCGCCGGTGGCGGCGGTTCCGCAGCGCTTTTGGCCCGGTCTTTCCACTCGAGATACTCGCGAACACCAAATCGCGTAAGAAACGCCGCTCTGACCCCGGACGAAACTGGAAAAGCGGTCAGGAGAATCGCGAGAACCAGGAAGAACACGCCGAATCCCTCTGCGGTGGCCCCGCTCGAACCGAGCAGGATGGCCGAAACGAACCAGAGGCTCATGACCAGAAGAATGCCCACCGTAGTTTGAAACAGTCGGCTCTTTTCGCCCCCAAGGAACCTTCGAGCGAAGGCTCGTCCGATCATGTTGCCGAACGCAACCATTCCCATCACCGCTGTCAGGAAGTAAGCAAGAGGCACCAGCGGTGTCAGCGGTATTCCGACAATTGTAATGGCCACCAGCACAATCAGCGGCGGCAATAGTAGCCACAACAGAAGACCGAGGAAGAACGCCTTGATTTTGCAGCATTCAAAACACACGCAGAAGTTATTCACGTGACGGGGCGCCACGATAATCAGAAGAACACCGGAGATCAGCAAAAAAGCGGTGAACGAGGACACCACGACGATACCCACAGCCGAAAACGGCGCGCTGAAATCTATGTCCAGAGGGGAAGCCTTCTCAACGATATCCCCTCCAACGATCCCCCCCTCCCGCACTACAACTTTGGGCGCCTGGATGTTGCCGTCGACCCGTCCCGTCTCGGTCACCAACACACGTCTGTTCAGCGATTCGACATCGCCGGTCACCCAACCCTTGACGGTAACACGGCCCAGTACCGTGATGTCATCATCGACAAACTCATCGTAACCGACCGTCACCGGCCTGGTTTCAAACGGCTTGATCCATATTTCCTCGGTGCACCGCTGTTCGACAGATACATCGCCATCGTCGATAGGTCGATCATCGGGAACCGTCTCGTCCGGTTCAGGGATACCAAGAACAAAGACTTCCCGCTCAAAATCGTAGTACCATTCATAGCCGGCCGTATCGACTGTAACAACGCCGTTATCGTCTAAGCTAATCTCGTTGAAGATCGTATCAGCCGGCTTGTCGGATGCGTCTGTCGATTGAGCGGAACTTGACCAGGCCGATGCACAGACCAACCCGGCGACGGTCAAGAAGACACTAATGGCGCGCGGAGTTCTCATTTTCAAACCAACATCCCATGTTTGCCAACCCGGCCTAATAGGCGGCCAGGGTGACATCGCCCGAACTCGAGCTTAGTTCGACACGTATTCCGCCGCGTCCGAAAACACCTTCCAGGTAGTTGTCGGTCATCGATTGCACCGCCACCGGTAACTCGGTGGCAATGACGCCTGATTTGGTTTCCATCCTCAGCGCGCCGGCGGATCGCTGAGGCACGGAAAACACAATCGCTCCGGAACCCGTCTGTACAAAATAATCGCGCGGGCTGTCCAATTCAGTCCGCACATAAACGTCGCCATCATCGCTTTCAAGATCTATGGCGCCGCGTATTTGCTGGATCTTCACAGAACTGGAGATCGACTTGATCCTGATATCGCCCTCCACCCACCGCAGGTCAATCTCGCCCTCGGCTTGCCGGATGGTCACAGGTCCCACCAGGAATTCCCCGTGAGTAACACCGGACTCGCTCTCGATATCTATCGAACCCTCCACGTTCTGAATCCGGATGGATAGAGGTCCCACTTCATATTTTCCTTGAATAACATCAGACCCGTTCTTGATATCTATCGAACCTTCCAGGTTCTGAATATCGATCTCTCCCGAAAGTTGCCGAATGTTGAGGGTGCCGAACAATGATTCCCCTTTGACGCTGCCGGAGCCATTGTCGATGGAGATATCGCCGTCGATAGAAATTAATTCGATTTGAGCTGCCTTGGCCCGGATGGTAAGTGTCTCGAAGGCTGGGGCCGTGATGCGGTAATCTACATTCCCATAATGAGACACGCCGCCCTCGAATTTCTTACCCAACAGAGATCGGTCTTCGTCGCCCAGAGGTAGGTAGTTGGTAGCGATGGCCACATGGTTGCCACCTTGTTTCACGTCGATTTGTATCAGGTCGGCCACTCTCCTGGCGTCACCGAACTCCTGTCCCCAAACCCGCTTGATACCTTCGATAATCAGATGGTTGCCACTGCCCTGGGTGATATATACATTACCGGCGGTAAGGGAAAGTTCAAGATGGATTGGGGCGGTAACCTCCAACGCTTTTTCAAACTCAAACCAGGCTTCGGCATCGGCGGAAGAAGGCGTCATCATGGACGCAAACATAACGAGCGCCGCCAGGCCGACCGAATGCCGCCGTATCATGTTCAGTCCTCCATGTCCGTATCAGATCGCGTTCTTCAGCTTTTTCTTCAGAAGCTCACGAGCCCTGAAGATCCTTGCTTTGACCGTACCAATCGGTATGCTTAGAAGATCGGCGATTTCCTCGTACGATTTATCGTCCTTGTGCCGGTAGATGATGACCTCACGGTACTTGCCGGGCAGAGACTGGATCGCCTCCTCAATCGACAACCTCTGTTCTTTGCGCTCCAGGACGATTCCCGGATGATATGAGTAGTCAGGGATCTCTATCTCGACAGTGCCGTCTTTGGTCTCCAGCTTACGATCAAGAGAGAGCGCCTTGATCCGTTTCTTGCGCAAATGATCAATGGAGCTATTGGCTGCAATCTTGTAAAGCCAGGTTGAGAAACGGTATTCGGAACGATAACTGGCCAGCGAGGCAAAGGCTTTCATGAAAGTCTCCTGCACCAGGTCGTTGGCCGTTTCCTTGTCGCGTACGATCTTAAACACGATCTGAAAGACGGCTGAACGAAACCGGTGGGTCAGTTCGGTGTAGGCTCTCTGGTCACCCCCCAAAGCCCGGCTAATCAGCGCTATCTCGCCTTCGGGCAACGATCTGTTTCTTTCACTTAGCAGTTACGTCTCTCATCTGATTCGGTTTCACTTTCAGTAAAACATGATATGAAACCGACCACATGCTCACAAGCTAAAAGGCAGTGCGGTGGTCTTTTGGCCGGAGTTACTTTTCGCCCGGCTCGGTCGAGTTGTGGTCCACCTGAACCCACCAACAGATTGTTGAAAAAGTCCCGATTAATGTCATTGCGAGGAGCGAAGACACTCGTGTCGTGTCGACGCGGCAATCTCATGTAGGCCGAAACCCCTGTGCTGAAAGTCCGCCGTAGGAGGGGTTTCGACACAGGCAGAGACGCCCGACGCACAAGACTACCGGTCCTGCTTCACGATGTAGATCATGTTCATAAAGGCTTCGATCATGATGCGCGAAGTATACTCTGGGCCGGTAAGTTTGAAATACAGATACCCTTTGGGCGCTTCCACAACCACGCCGACAAGTCGGTGATCGGACCGTGACGGCGCATCCTCCCGGTCGAATCCCTCCGCCGGAGGGTTGTAGGTGCCGAGCATCGACAACACATGCGCAGTCATGCCGTCGACCTGGCGATCATGACGAATGGCGGCGCCGTGCGGATCCCTGCCGTTGGGGTAGGACATCTGATTGATCCAGCGTTCCATTCTGTCCTCCCAGGCTCCCGCATCTTCACCGAAATAATACACGGCCATCTCGGCCCCGACACTATCGCCCGGCAACGGTCCGTACTTGTAGAAAGCCTGCTTCTCACCCGACATGCCCAGGTCCTGCCACTGTGAAGCCGGGTTAAACATGACGCCGGCAATACTGACCGGGGCGCCGTTGAGGTCGAACGGAATGTCGGACGGTTTGTATTCGATATTAATGGTCTTGGTATCCCGCGAAGCACTCCCTGGAACAGCGCTGTCCGGTGCTGTCACCCCGGGTGGTTGGTTCCTATTCGCATCAGGCTTCTCGGCTGTTTTTTCCGATGAACATGCAATCGGCGACCACGCTGGGATGAGCAGGGCTGTAGCTATCAGTCGAACCGGTTTCATGAAGTTAGTCATATCACCTTCCAAGTTCTAATATCCTCTTTGTTCCCGCAAGAAACACGCGTAGC
>JAUXBJ010000373.1 GCA_030619425.1 bacterium | reverse complement strand
CAAGGTGCCGGATTCCGGGCGTGAGGCGCTTTCGTTCAATTTCCCCGACACCAAACATTATGACATTACGCTGGCAGCCAGGCCTCAGGATATCGATAACCTGGATGTCTTCCTGGGCATCGATGTAGGTTCACTGTCCACCAATCTGGTCCTTATCGACAAAGACCAGCGCGTCATCTCCCGACGCTACCTTATGACCGAGGGTCGTCCGATTGAGGCGGTTCGCCGAGGGCTGGCCGAGATTGGCGAGGAAGTAGGTGATCGCGTTAACATCCTGGCCGTCGGCACCACTGGTTCCGGGCGTTACCTGACCAGCGATTTTGTCGGTGGTGATATCGTCCGCAATGAAATCACGGCTCAGGCCACGGCTGCGGTCGCTATTGATCCCGACGTCGACACTATCTTTGAGATCGGCGGGCAGGACTCCAAGTATATCTCGATCGACAACCGAGCCGTGATCGATTTTGAGATGAACAAAGCCTGCGCTGCCGGTACCGGATCGTTCCTGCAGGAACAAGCGGAAAAGCTGGCCATAAGGATCGAGCATGAATTCGGCGAAAAGGCTCTGGGGGCACAGTGTCCGGTCGGCTGCGGTGAACGCTGCACTGTGTTCATGGAATCCGATCTGGTGGCACATCAACGCACCGGCGCCAACAAAGATGATTTGATCGCAGGGTTGGCGTATTCAATCGTGAGCAACTACCTCACCAAAGTGGTGGAGGACCGGCGCATCGGTGACAACATCTTTTTCCAGGGGGGTGTGGCCTGGAATAAAGCAGTGGTGGCGGCGTTTGAGAAACTGATCGGCAAGACTATCACTGTACCACCCCACCACGATGTCACCGGAGCCATCGGAGCTGCTATCCTGGCCATAGAAAAACTTGACCAGCCCGGTTTCCAGACTACTTTTCGCGGTTTCGATTTGCATAAGAGAAAGTACACCATCAGCGGCTTCACCTGTGAGGACTGCCCCAACCAATGTGAGATTCACAAGGTGGAGTTGGAGGGTGAGGAACCGTTGTATTACGGTAGTCGCTGCGAAAAGTACGACGTCACCCAGAAATCCAAAGAGGACCTGCCGCCGGACTATGTCAAAATCCGTCAGAAGCTCCAGTACCGCCGCTATCTGAAGTTCAAGAAACCGGCCAAGCCTCGTGGGCGGATCGGCATACCGAGGGTGCTTCATTTCATGGAGTACTATCCGTTCTGGCTGGCTTTCTTCGAGTCGCTTGGCTATCGCGTCGTCAACTCCGATGTCTCCAATCAGGCTATCGTCGAGGATGCTCTTGAACTGTTCAGCGCCGAGACCTGCTTTCCCGTCAAAATCGTTTTTGGCCATGTGGCCAACTTGCTGAAAAAGGACGTCGATTGCATCTTCCTGCCGTCCCTGATAAAAGTGGCCGAAGAGACCGACGAGTCCGCGGACGGCGCATACATCTGTCCCTACGTCCAGGCGATTGGTTCATCAATCAGACCGGCCTTTGACTTTGAGGCTGAGGGAGTGAAACTGATCACGCCGGCTATTCGTCTGAGCCATGACGTGGCCAACCTCAAGCATGGCCTCAAGCAGGTGGCCAGTGAATTCAAGCTGTCCAATCGGCAACTGAGTCGCGCTGAGGAATGCGGCCGGCGGGCCTACAAAGCGTACAAGCAGGAACTTCACGCTGAGGGTGAAAAGGTCCTCAAGGAACTTGCTCCGGACGAGAAAGTGCTGGTGATTATCAGCCGTCCGTACAACGGTTACGATCCCCGACTGTCACTGGAGTTACCGGACAAGGTCCGTAATCTCGGCCTTAAGGCGCTGCCGCTTGATTTCCTGCCGGCGAACGGCGACGAGGAAATCCCAGACATGTACTGGCGCTATGGCCGGACCATCCTCGGAGCGGCTGACCGAATTCGCAAACATCCCAATCTGTTCGCGATCTACATTACATCTTTTGGCTGCGGCCCGGATTCGTTCATTACACACTTTTTCCGCAAGCAGATGTCCGGCAAACCATACTTGCTGCTGGAACTGGATGAACATTCAGCCGACGCCGGGATGATCACACGATGTGAGGCGTTCATAGATTCGCTGCGCTTCTACGAGTTCAGCCCACCGGTGACGACGTTCAACATCGCCAAAGATGAGTTCCGTCCGTTTGAGAAGACAATCTATATCCCCAACATGTGCGACCACGCCTATCCCGTGCGGTCGGCGATGGAACGATGCGGTTTGACGGCCGAGGTGCTCGACGAGCCGGATGACTTGACGGTCGAGTACGGCAAGAAATTCACCTCCGGCAAAGAGTGTTTCCCCTGTCTGGTCACGACCGGCGATATGATCAAGAAACTAAAATCCGGCCAGGTCGATCAGTCACGCGCTGTCTTCTTCATGCCGGGCGCCGACGGCCCCTGTCGCTTTGGTTTGTACAGCCAATACCATCGGATCGTGCTGGACGATCTGGGTTACAAAGACGTGCCTATCTTCTCTCCCAATTCGCGAGACGGGTACAGCCAGTTCGGGCTGGAGAACACACCGTTCCGGAAACTCGCCTGGAGTGGCGCGGTGTTCGTGGATTGCGTGGCGAAAATGTTGCACCGAACCCGTCCTTACGAATCGACTCGTGGCAAAGCAGAGAAACTGTATTACCACTATATCGGCCGGATGGATCAAGCCATCCTCAACGACGAGCCGCTCGACCAAGTGCTGGTGGAGGCGGCCACCGAATTCAGCCGGATCAAGACCTCGCAGGAACACCGTCCGATAGTCGGGGTGGTGGGAGAGATATACCTTCGCAACAACCGATTCTCGAATAATTTCCTGATTGAGAAGCTCGAGAAACTCGGGCTTGAGGTTTGGCTGGCCTCATTCTGCGAGTGGCCGATGTACACCTCGCTCGATTTCCGCCGCGATGCCTGGCTGAAGCGTGACTACAGGGGTCTGCTGAAAGGCAGCCTTCAAATATACATGCAGCAGCGGCAGGAACACAAACTGATCAAGGCCGCCTCCCGAAAGCTCGACCTCGGCCACGAGTACCCCATCAACAAAACGCTTGATCTGGCCTCGGTCTATCTGCCGCGTGACTACAAGGGCGAGGCGCTGCTGTCGGTCGGCAAAGCTATT
>JAUXBJ010000053.1 GCA_030619425.1 bacterium | reverse complement strand
GCCTGGTATTGAATATCGTCGGCCGAGTCCTGGTATTCACTGCCCGCCGCTCTTAACAGGTCTTGATAATGTTGCGTGGCAGACACCATCGTAAGAGGTACCCAGGTTCCTTCGCGCAATTTGTTGGTCAGTTCCCCCATCCTTTCCTTTGATGGCATGACCCTGACCTTCTGCGACAGTTTTTTTAATTCGCGCGGTATGAGTACAGGCACTTCACCTGTATCTGAGATCAGGTACACGCGCAGAAACCGTGCACTGGGTGAATCCACCGTGGTAAACATGCCGAACCCACCGCCCTTCCATCGCGACAACGCGCGACTATCAACAAAATACAACTGTACGGCAGCCACCACGCAGAGAAGAACTGGAACGAAGAGAATGAGCAAGGTGTCGCGTGAAAGTCCGGTTTTTGACATAGCGAGATCCATTCCTGCCAAGATACGACCATACTACATGAGCTTGCCGGGAGAGCAACCCACTAGAATATGTTCAATACCAAAATTAAGGGGGACAGGCGATACATTGAAATCAGGTAGTCACCTGTGCATGGCAAATTGTTACTCAAGCTGCAGTCGGGAGTTGAAACAGACCGCCGCAATGCTTTTTCCAGGCACTGTCAGTTTAAGGCGAGCTGTACATAAGATGGCCAGATAATTCGGCCGTAACCCCTTGATTGTTAGTCGCGGGGAGGGCTCTCAGATGCTGGAAACATGAATCGCCCCGGGTCTCCCGGTAAACCCGGGGCGATTCACGGAGAAGTTGCCAACTTATTCAGGTTGGGTCGTCATCTAACGAGAGCGGTACATTATCGCGCGTTGCGTTTTCAATCGTTTGCTGAATGGCAGCAGGTGCCCTGTGCCTGAAATGATCTGATGATGCGGCGTTAATTTGGGTGGCACTTGTTAACTTGAAAGTACCTGGAATTGACATAGATCAACTCGACTTCGCCCCTTTCTTGGTAGATTTTGACTCGAAAGGGATGCGTGCATCGCTATTGGTGAGACATACGTAGTGGTTTCGGCCGGAGGGTGAGCTGTATGGCGCGGAATGGCTACAGAGTAGTCATTATCCATGACGTTTAAGCGAAAGGAGACAAAGTAATGCCAACACTAGATAGATCCGTATAATGCAAAAATTGCTTCGACGCTATATTTTGGCAGCAGCAGATTTCTGGAGGAGGCGAATGATAAGATCGACTGGGTGTGTAAAAAACTGCAGCCGAAACATCCTGCGCAATACTATCTCAATTCCTGTAGGGCACTTCCCTTTGCCAAGCCCTATAGAACAATTACCGACCGGAATAAAGTGACGATTTTTGATCCCGATCCTGGCGTGGTTGTAGAGCGGTTGAAGCCGGTTATGAATAATCTCAGTCTGGCTGCTGACTCGTTAGGGCATATCACTTGCAAAAAGATTGTTGATACTTATGCGGCGGCCGCCCTGAAATTCCGAAAGAAAGCGGTTGCCCGACAAGCAAAAAGAGATCTTCTCAATCTGTTTAAGAAAAGAGGTGTGATGGACGGTGTGCTTTCTGAAATAAATGAGTCGTTGAAAGCGATGAAGTAAAAGTATAAAAAGACAGAAGACGGCCAATGAGTCTCGCCACCGAAAGAGACTGTAGACTGCAGAGGAGGTGCCGCATGGCGAATTCACTTGAGATCGATGGGCCCCGCTTCAAGCGCCGATTCTATGCCGTCATCATAGTCGCCGTAGTGATCGTATTCCCAATCTGGTGGTGGTGCTGGTTCAATCCGCCGACCACGATTCTGTTGGTCCGTCATGCTGACAAGATGGATGGAGATGGCAACGTCAATCTGAGCGATGACGGGAAAACTCGCGCGGAAGTCTTGATCGATGTCGCGAATGAGGCCGGTGTCGCGGCCGTCTACGCCAACCAGTGGTGCCGAACGGCGCAAACTGCCCAACCCTTGGCGGATTCGGTCGGGCATCCGTTAACAGTGGAACAGGTGAGCCACGCCGACGCCGGTCTCGGCGGCTGCTCCCCACCGATCACTGTTGCGATGAACAGGCTGCCGCCAGACATCGATACCCCGGCGGAGCTAATTGACCACGTGCTGGCAACACACGCGGGCCAGGTGATCCTTATCGTCGGTCACAGCGACACAGTTCCAGAGATGATCGAGGAAATCGGCCAAGGCGCGTTCGCACCGATCCAGATCGATCACTCGGAGTACGATCGGTTGTTCGTTGCGACGACACGGCGGTACTTCCCGTTGCCGAAACTGATCAAGGCGCAGTATGGCAATTGAACTCGGGTTGTGTGCATGGCGAGTCGATAGTTAAGTCGCTGCGTGTGCTGAAGGGCGATTTCGACGCCAACGGCTTGACCGATCTCGCCCTGGTACACCAGGGCACCGGTTGGGACAGCCTGCCGGTGGCCTAAATTCAATCCGACGGCAGCTACCTGGCGAAAAACCCGGCGGCAGGCGACTTTGCGCGCTGGGCCACCACCTCCAGGGTCCAGGTATTGAGCGGTGATTTCAATGGGGATGGCCGGACCGACGTTGCCTTGGGTTGCAGTCTGCCTCGCCAATCTCCGGAGGAATAGATGATGAAAAACATTGCAAGTTCAACTGTCTCTATCGCCCTTATGTTTGCGTTCAGCATTCCGGCTGCCGGTATCCTAAAGACGCCGGACGAGAATGTAAAAGCCGATAACATAAAGGAAGTCAGTAACTCTGCGCTGGTATACAGCATCGACAACCCGGGTCACGAGGATCTCCATATTGATAGTGTCACCCTGCAGCCGGCAACAGGTGTCAACACCAATGAGCACAGGGTGTCCTACGGTTCGCGATTTACACTCAGAGTTGTCGTGGGGATAGACTCCGACCATTTCGCGTCCGGGACAGGTCGCGTAGACAGAGACATGATCAATGTGCGGGCCATCGGCAAGAGTGCCGCAGCGCCTGTCGATGACAGGGGGCTTGTGACAGAGCTGAGTCTCATCAACGGCTATACCGATCAGGCTGTCTGCACCACGAGCATGGATAGACTCGCGGGCGTAACTAAGAGCTCCGGTACAAAATCTAAAGCCATTTCAAAGGCGTTTTTAGCTGAAAGAATGGTCCCGTCGTCGGAAGACTCCGCGCGGGCCATTTCTGAGATCTATGTGGCTGACAGGGTGCCCCCGTCGTCGGAAAATTCCGCTGAATCTCCGGCATGCGAGCACGTCATGTTCGATATCAACGATCACACGATCAGCAAGATATTTGAATTCGAGATACTGAGCAGCAGGCTTTATCCCGGGAGGTGGCATTTCACATTCGAAGTCGACCATGGGGATCATGTCGCTGAATATCGAGAGGGTAACAACATCTATCCCGCCGGTGGGACCGACTACGAAATCATTATGGGCGATGTACCGGTGATTAATAACTTTGACGTAAGGGGTCGACTGTTTGACGAAGACCGGCGTTTTTATGCGACATGTTTAGGGGAATGGTTCGACGCACACTACACCCCATATGTGCCGGTCAGGCTCTGGGTTGACTACGATTTTGAGCTCGCCTCCGATTCGTCCGAGGTTCTAGTGAAGATATACTACTACAAATTCCGTGAGTTTTGGTTCGTGCACAATCCTACCGACTGGTCGCATACTTGTTCTCCATCTTTGGCATTTGACGATGATTACGTTGTTCGATTCAAAGAGTGCCTGGATACCAACGCTGTCATGCTTCCTGACCAAAGCGAGCTCTCTCTACAGGATGAACAGGTCATCACGATCTCCCCGGGTAGCAGCACCCACGTTGGCTCTGTGCAGACACGGCCTCTTGACAGAGGGACCGTGATGGTGTTTTCGGTGGAGACCGATGAAGGTGTAGCGCAGGAGGTCCTGAGTATTATCGGGCAATCTTACGATGTCGTACTCGACAAAAACGGTAAATGTCTTGGGTATAACTTCAGCGGAAGCCCATATGCAAGGGACATCAACGAATCAAAGGACTGGCTCGAAGACCGAAGATGGGTTGGAATCAGACGCAATGCCAACTTGGATTGGATTCCTCTTTGGGACTCTGATAGAGACAAACCCAGCCTCGTCTCTGTGGCGAAGCTGTGGAGAGCATTCTATGATCCCGACCCCGAATTCACGATCAATGAAAGACGGGACCTGATTGAAGAGGTCAACAATTACCTGCTGCGCGATGATGTTGTCCCCGGGCTCATCGGTACGGATGAGGAGGCCTTAACCTCTCTTGGGATAAATGGCGGCGATTATGATTTCAAGTTGAGGATATTAACAACTCTGGCCAACAAGTTTGGAAACCTCAGCGACCCCGCTCTGGAAGATGCGCTGTGGCCAGAGACAAGAGAAAAGATCATGACCGTGATGCTCAACCAGAGCGGCAACAATCATCACACCAAGGTCGCGACAGAAGAGGAACTGGAACATAACATGAAGAGAGTGATAAGTGCTGTCGCCTGGGCCGGCGCACTGACCGGTCTGGACCTCATACTGTACAACACGCTCTCATTGCTTCCTGAGTTGCGGGGAATGATGATCACCTTGCAGCTGGTTGGTCCGATCCAAAGAGCGATCATGGTCTCGGCGATCGGCGCTATCATCGTCAACAACCTGATCGATGGCGATATCCCCGAGACGGAGAATCACCAGCTCATGAGTGAGACCTCGCGATACCTAAAGAATCAGCAGATTGCCAGTGGCGACTACTCGGATCTGTTTCCTGACTGGGACAGTGCGACGTACGACAACAGAACAAACGGCTTCAACGAGTGGATGATCAAGCATCTGTTTCAGTTCCTCCTGAGAGATTTCGAGGAGTACAATTCCAATACCTATTCGGGCTATTCCACCGCTGCCCTGTTGAACCTCTATGACTACGCGACCGAGCCCGATGTCAAGCTCAGCGCGCGGATTATTTTGGATTACATCTCCGCCCGCTTTGCCATCCAGAGCTTCGATCTCAAGCGACAGGTCGGGCTATGCAGAAAGCCCGATCGCCTCGATGCCAATGACCTGTGGCGAGATGCTATGGCGCCTTATTATGCTGTATTTATTGGTAATTACGCCGGCCTCATGGATGGCTACTACAGCGGCATGTGGTCCGGGGACAACAGTATCGGCTACGCGTCATTCTCTTCCTATCAAATGCCTGATCTGCTGCTGGATCTCGCAATCCACAAAGAGCACAATCCTTACGAGGTGCACGTCAATCACTCGTCCCACTCCGACCTCGATAGGGGATATCCCCATTCTGATAATATCGAGATCCTGTCGGCAAACAGGGGATACCTTCTCACCGCCGGAGGACACTACTCAGCATCCAGACTGTGGTGGATCGATCTTCTGAAAAGCGTCGAGCTGAGTAGCGCCGGTGAATACGATGGCTGGGCAAAATCGACAGCGTTGATCACCCGGGGCAACCAGAGAATACTGGAGGAGACCGGCGATCCCGATCCCTATCGCACCGATTTTGTGATCTATTCCATCGACGAAGGCAATCTCCAGGCGCACATGAACAACACCGGCGTCTATCGGAATGTGGCGGTCAGCCCCTATGCTTTCCATATCCCCGAGCAGTATTCCGGGATTCTCGACACCAGAGGGGACTGGCATTTTCTGCATCTTGAGAATCAGGGGTTGTACGTCGGTATCAACACCCGAGCAAAACTACTCGAGGTGGTGGATGATAGCGATCACGGCGGAGGAACCTTTGCGGAGTTCAGGGACCACTGCCGGTCCCAGTCGTTCGATGATTCCGGTACCGGAGAATACAGCAGATACGAGAATCCCTCTGACACGGTCTTGTTCAGTACCCTGGCATCGATCGGCGACTGGCCAATCGAGAACAAGGATGGGGACCTGGACGGCGACGCCGACAGCGCTGATCGCAATGTTCGCAACTGGCCGCTGATCGAGAGCGTGGAGGCTGACGGCCTGAATCGGGTCATGTGGGCCGACGGCCGGGGCAAGGTCATCGTCAACAACCCGTACATGCGAAAATCGCTCATCCTGAGCCTGGTGGACTGGCGAAATCCAATCAGGCTGGAGCAGGCATGTGTAGCCGAGGATGCCACCAGAGGGCTCGCGACGGACAACTTTGGCGGCGTGTCCACCCCTTCGAACGAGCCCCATCACGCCTTTGACGATGACTACGATACCGCCTGGATGACCACCCCCTGGGAGACAGGCGGCAACGAGCTGACCGTCGATTTTGACTCGGAAGAGCGCTTCAACTTCATCTCTATCCGGACGGATGTCAACAGCTCTAACGGCGTCAGGCGTGTTCAGGTATTAACCAGGGGCGCTGCTGAGACGGACTTCACTCCGATCGGAAGCTGGACAGTGCCCGACAATCGGCATGGTATTGATCTTCTTGCCGGGGCGCAGAGTGCGGCCGCCGTGAAATTTGTATTTGAGATGGAGGATTTCGCAGCGGGTCTGCCGATTCCAATCCAGGAGATCGAGATCTACAGATACGAAGAGATCCTGGATGGCGATCGTTACGAGAACAACGACGTGTGGCAGGATGCGGCATCCATCGACACGGGGCGGCACGCAGACGCAACCTTGCACTCCGGCCTCGATGTGGATTTTTATAAAGTGGACCTCCTGGAGAATAACAGACTCAGAGCGACTGTCGATCGATCTCAGATATCTGATTTACACGTCGAGCTGTGGACCATGCCAGCAGCTGGAGCCGAGCCGACCTTGCTGGTGTCTGATCTGGGTGGAGACTCTGTACAATGGCCGGCGGCCGATGTGGCTCCAGACCATCTCCGTGAAGAATACATCATAAAAATATATTCGGAACGTGGATTGACGGGTAACTATACATTTTTTGTGCAGACCCGTGGTCCAGAGTTCACCGGAGATGTGGGCGCAAGCGATGGACATGACGGTGAGGATCTGGCGGGCCCTGGGGGACTATATTTGGCGACAATGGATCCCATTGCGCGGCTGGGAGAGTTTGTGACGGAGGATGAAGAGCCATTTTCTCTGGCGCCTGTGCATCCAGAGGGTGGGTCACATACAGTCCGTGTTGGAGGTGAGACGACAACGGTACGAGGTATGATCAACACCGGCGGTCCGTTCATGGACAGCAGCGACTTTTTTCTTCTCACGCCACACAACATGGACAGGGATTACTACACGGTCATGGTGCCCAGGGGCAAACACGTCGAGATCAAGGTGACACCCGTGGATTCAGACATCGGTCATCCCTACGCTGCTATCGAAGATCAGGGAACGTACAGCACCTTCAATGATGATCGCAGTGACTGGCCTACTGGCGCTCAAGTTCTCACGGTCTATCCGGGATCGCGATCCAACACCGAGGTCTCATTCTCGGTGAGAGCAGATTTCGAGGAGAACTACCGCAACGATACCGGACTTTACGAGTTGACGGTGACGATAAAGGCCAGTAGCGATATCTATATTCCCGAGACAATCGACACGGCACCTTCGCACTTCAACGATGGTGTCAAGCTGGCGCAGGATCTGATCAATGAGATAAAGCTGATGTCGAAAACGGCTATGAAGGACCAAATCTTCAAGATAGTCAAGGTTCCAACGTCGCCGGGCGATCCTTATGTCATTGATGTCGTGAGCAACAGCACAGGAGTCTCTCAGTTCAGAATAGAACTTGATAGTCAGATGATCTCTAAGAAGGTCGGTACGGCAAAAGAGTTCAACCGGGTAATTGATGATTTGAACATGATCCTTCTGAAAAACCATAAAGCGGTCCCACCACAATAAATATCAATTGTGATTTCGATCTATTCACCTGGTAGGGTCGAGAGCTGGCGCGGTAGCACTAGGACCGACCTTGTCTGTATCCGGGGTTTCCCCGTGTGGTCAAAAAACTCATCTGCATTGATATCGTATGGTGCAAATATTCGAACGAGCCGTATGATATTGTTATCAGACAATATTACGGATAATCTGTTCGAACAATGACACCTGTTATACAACCCTTCCATCTCATCATTATT